>NZ_JBEOVN010000126.1:0-22330 GCF_040295565.1 Streptomyces sp. NPDC002785
AGCCCCCACGTGTGTTCTTCACATCTCGGGCTTCCGCGATTCACAGGAGGGTGAGTGGTGTTCAGACGTGTGCTCTTCCTTTCTGTGGGGGGCGGGGGCGAGGGCCCCCGCCGCGAGCACCAACGAGGTGACGACTGAGGTGACTAAGCTGCCCATCCGCATTCGCATGACGCAGATGACAGCAGCTCACACCGCACACCTCAAGAGCAAGTGAGCACAATCTTTCCGAACTGGTCGCCCGACGCCAGCCGCTCGAACCCTTCGCGGGCCCGGTCCAGCGGCAGCACCTGGTCGATGACGGGCCGCACTCCGGTTGTCGCGCAGAACGCCAGCAGGTCCTCCAGCTCGTCCTTGGACCCCATCGTCGAACCGACGACCTTCAGCTCCAGGAAGAAGATCCGGGTCAGCTCGGCGTGCGAGGGCCGGTCGCCGCTCGTCGCACCGGAGATGACGAGCGTGCCGCCGGGGCGCAGCGACTTCACCGAGTGGGACCAGGTGGCGGCGCCGACGGTCTCGATGACGGCGTCGACACGCTGCGGCAGCCGCGCGCCCGGCTCGTACGCCTCGATCGCACCGAGTTCGACGGCCCTTTTACGCTTGGCCTCGTCCCGGCTGGTGGCGTAGATCCGCAGCCCGGCCGCCCGGCCGAGCACGATCGCGGCGGTGGCGACGCCGCCGCCCGCGCCCTGGACGAGAACACAATCGCCGGGACGAACCCCGGCGTTGGTGAAGAGCATCCGGTACGCGGTGAGCCAGGCGGTGGGCAGACAGGCGGCCTGCTCGAAGGTGAGCTCCTTCGGCTTGGGCAGCACGTTCCAGCTGGGGACGGTGACCTGCTCGGCGAAGGTGCCCTGGTAGCGCTCGGTGAGGATGGAGCGGGGTTCCTTCGGGCCGACGCCGTGCCCGGTCTGGCCGATGACGGAGTGCAGGACGACCTCGTTGCCGTCCTCGTCGATCCCCGCGGCGTCGCAGCCGAGAATCATCGGCAGCTTATCCTCGGCGAGACCGACGCCGCGCAGGGACCAGAGATCGTGATGGTTGAGGGAGGCGGCCCGGACGCTGATGGTGCTCCAGCCGGGACGCGCCTCGGGGGCCGGGCGTTCGCCCAGCTCAAGGCCGTCGAGGGGGTGGTCGCGGTCGATGCGGGATGCGTAGGCGGCGAACATGGCCTCGACGATAGGCCGGGGCGCGGGCCGGCGTAACCGGCTACGGGTGTGACGCGCACCGCGGGGGCACGATCAGCCCCAGCGGCGATGGAGGAGCGGGGGTCCGGAGGCGGAACCTCCGGTTACGGGAAGGGGCGGAGTGGGGGACAAGCCCGCCGCAGGCGCACCCCGCACCCGGGAACCCGCGTCCCACCCCGCCCCGGACCTCAGCGCCGAGCCACGCCCTCCGCCCGCGCCGCCGCGGCCACAGCGGCCGTCACCGCCGGAGCCACCCGCTCGTCGAACGGCGACGGAATCACGTAGTCCGCCGCGAGCTCGTCGCCCACGACATCCGCCAGCGCGTTCGCCGCGGCGATCTTCATGCCCTCGGTGATCCGGGAGGCCCGGACCTGAAGGGCGCCGGCGAAGATGCCGGGGAAGGCCAGCACGTTGTTGATCTGGTTCGGGTAGTCGGAACGCCCGGTCGCCACGACGGCCGCGTACTTGTGCGCGACGTCGGGGTGGACCTCGGGGTTCGGATTGGCCATGGCGAAGACGAACGCGCCGGGCGCCATCGAGGCGACTGCCGCCTCGGGGACCGTACCGCCGGAGACGCCGATGAAGACGTCCGCGCCGGCCAGCGCGCTCTCCAGCGGACCGGAGATCCCGGCCCGGTTGGTGAGCTCGGCCAGCTCGCGCTTGACGTCCGTCAGGTCCTCGCGGTCCCGGCTGACGATGCCCTTGCGGTCGGCCACGGCGACATCACCGAGCCCCGCCTCCAGCAGGAACTTGGCGATGGCCACCCCGGCGGCACCGGCGCCGGAGATGACACCGCGCAGGTCGCCGAGGCTCCGGCCGGACAGCTTCGCGGCGTTGCGCAGGGCCGCGAGTGTCACGACGGCCGTGCCGTGCTGGTCGTCGTGGAAGACCGGAATGTCGAGCCGCTCCTGCAGCTTGCGCTCGATCTCGAAGCAGCGCGGCGCCGAGATGTCCTCCAGGTTCACGCCTCCGAAGGACGGCGCGAGCCGGACGACCGTCTCGATGATCTCGTCCGCGTCGGTGGTCGCGAGCGCGATCGGGACCGCGTCGACGCCGCCGAACTGCTTGAACAGAATCGCCTTGCCCTCCATCACGGGGAGGGATGCCTCGGGACCGATGTCGCCGAGGCCGAGCACCGCGGTGCCGTCCGTCACGACGGCGACGACCTGCGACTTCCAGGTGTAGTCGTGGACCAGCTCGGGATTCTCGGCGATGGCGCTGCACACCTTGGCGACGCCGGGCGTGTACGCGAGGGAAAGGTCGTCCTTGTCGCGGACGGGCACGGTGGCCTGCACCGCCATCTTGCCGCCGCGGTGGAGCGCGAAGGCCGGATCGAACGGCTCATCGATGGTGCTGTCATTTGTACTGTCGCTGCGAGGATTGACGATCTCCGCTGCCATGGTGTTGACCCCTTAAGTCTTCATCGTTTGAGGGTGGCCACTCCTGGTTGAGGAGGGGTGGGCGGGCACCGCGTACGTTCCCTGCGCCCGGCGGTTGGCCCGCCCCGGCAGGGGGAGATACATACGCGCGGGCGCGCCGCACACGCGCCCTGAGCCCCGGATGAGGGGTGTAAAGGTCTTTCTTACCGGACGGACCGTATTACGGACGAGTCCATATCACCGCGGTGACGTGACTCATAGTCGAATATCTGGACAAGTCCGCCAAGCGACGAAATGCCGTCCACCAGTCGAGACGCGCCACAGATCCTCCGGCACGGAGATGAAATCCCTGTAGATGGTCCGGCCCCGATGTACCGCGGCCCCTGAGGTTCCCTTGAGGTTCGGGGATCGCCCGTTACCCGATTTTGACATGACTGGCCCCCTGTTTGAGCGAACCCGAATGGCAAGATGCCGTAATCGCGCAGGGCGGCGACATCCGGTGTCGTATGTCCGGACCCGCCTGGCAACATCACCCTCACCTGCCGGAGGAACCCGATCATGACCGCAAGCACCCCCCGCCGTACGGCCGCGAAGTCCCGGATTGCAGCGGTCGGCGCCATCGCGGTCGCCGGCACCATGCTGCTGACCGCCTGTGGCGACCAGACCAAGAGCGGGAACAACAACTCCGGCTCGACAAAGAGCTCCGCGGCCGCCGATCTCCTGCCGCCGGAGATCAAGGCCAAGGGCGTCATCAAGGTCGGCTCCGACATCGCGTACCCGCCGGTCGAGTTCAAGGACAAGTCCGGCAAGACGGTCGGCATCGACCCCGACCTCGGTGCCGCGCTCGGCAAGGAGCTCGGCGTGACGTTCAAGTTCGAGAACGGCACGTTCGACACGCTGATCACCGGCCTGCGCTCCAAGCGCTACGACCTGGCGATGTCGGCGATGACCGACACCAAGGACCGCCAGGAGGGCATCGACTCCGACACCAAGAAGAAGGTCGGCGAGGGGGTCGACTTCGTCGACTACTTCACCGCCGGTGTCTCGATCTACACCAGGAAGGGCGACGACCAGGGAATCAAGACCTGGGCGGACCTCTGCGGCAAGAAGATCGCCGTCCAGCGCGGCACCGTCTCGCACGACCTCGCCAAGTCCGAGTCGAAGAAGTGCACGGGCGGCAAGAAGATCGCCATGGAAACGTTCGACAACGACCTGGAGGCCCAGACCCGGCTGCGCAGCGGTGGCGCCGACGCCGTCTCCTCCGACTTCCCGGTCGCCGCGTACGCGGTGAAGACCTCGGGCGGCGGCAAGGACTTCCAGCTCGTCGGCGAGCAGGTCGAGGCCGCCCCGTACGGCATCGCCGTCGCCAAGGGCAACGACCAGCTGGCCAAGGCCGTTCAGGCGGCCCTGGACGCGATCATCAAGAACGGCGAGTACGGGAAGATCATCGCCAAGTGGGGCGTCGAGGCCGGCGCGGTCACCGAGGCCAAGCTGAACGGCGGATCCTGAAGAGGCACCGGCGCTGAAAGGCACTTCCTGTGACTGACTTCGAGAAGACGGGCCCGGCCGACCAGCCGCCCATATCCCTCACCCCGCAGACCGGACCGGAGGCGATCAGGGCCATCCCGGTACGGCACTACGGCCGGTACGTCTCGGCCGTCATCGCCATCGCCGCACTTGTCGCGATCGTCTACGCGTTCAGCCAGGGCAGGATCAACTGGGGTGCGGTCCCCGACTACTTCTTCGACGACCGCATCATCAAGGGCGTCGGCCAGACCCTGCTGCTGACCGCCCTGTCGATGGTGATCGGCGTCGTCGGCGGCGTCCTGCTGGCCGTCATGCGACTGTCGAAGAACCCGGTGACCTCGTCGATCGCCTGGTTCTACATCTGGTTCTTCCGCGGCACCCCGGTCCTGGTCCAGCTGTTCGTCTGGTTCAACCTGGGTCTGGTCTTCGAGTACATCAACCTCGGACCGATCTACAAGGACTACTGGTCGAGCTTCATGACGCCGCTGCTGACGGCGCTGCTGGGCCTGGGCCTCAACGAGGCCGCCTACATGGCGGAGATCTGCCGTGCGGGTCTGCTCTCGGTCGACGAGGGCCAGACGGAGGCGTCGCACGCACTGGGCATGAGCCACGGCAAGACCCTGCGTCGCGTCGTGATCCCGCAGGCGATGCGGGTGATCGTGCCGCCGACGGGCAACGAGGTCATCAACATGCTCAAGACGACGTCGCTGGTGGCGGCCGTGCAGTTCTACGAGCTGTTCAAGTACGCCCAGGACATCGGGCAGTCGTCCGGAGCCCCCGTCGAGATGTACTTCCTGGCCGCGGCCTGGTATTTGATCATGACGTCGGTGCTGAGCATCGGCCAGTTCTACCTGGAGCGGTACTACGCACGCGGGTCGAGCCGGAGTCTGCCGCCCACCCCGCTGCAGAAGGTCCGGGCCAACCTGCTGTCCCTGGGCCGCCCGAAGGGAGGCATGGCATGACCGCCATGGTGAAGGCCGAGGGCGTCCACAAGTCCTTCGGCGCCGCGCACATCCTCAAGGGCATCGACCTGGAGGTCGCCCCGCGTGAGGTCTTCTGTCTGATCGGCCCGTCCGGTTCCGGCAAGTCGACCTTCCTGCGGTGCATCAACCACCTGGAGCAGATCAACGCCGGCCGGCTCTACGTCGACGGCGAACTGGTGGGCTACCGCCAGAAGGGCGACAAGCTCTACGAGCTCAGGGACAGTGAAGTCGCCCTGAAGCGCCAGGACATCGGCATGGTCTTCCAGCGCTTCAACCTCTTCCCTCATATGACGGCGATCGAGAACGTCATGGAGGCCCCCGTCCAGGTCAAGGGCGAGTCGAAAGCCGTCGCAAGGGCCCGGGCGGAGCGGTTGCTGGACCGGGTCGGCCTGGGTGACAAGGCGAAGAACTATCCCTCGCAGCTCTCCGGCGGCCAGCAACAGCGGGTGGCCATCGCCCGCGCCCTGGCCATGGAGCCGAAGCTGATGCTCTTCGACGAGCCGACGTCTGCGCTCGACCCGGAGCTGGTGGGCGATGTCCTGGACGTCATGCGCGGTCTCGCGGAGGACGGCATGACGATGATCGTCGTGACCCATGAGATGGGCTTCGCCCGGGAGGTCGGCGATGCGCTGGTCTTCATGGACGACGGTGTGGTGGTCGAGTCGGGCCACCCGCGCGACGTACTGACCAACCCGCAGCACGACCGGACGAAGTCGTTCCTGTCGAAGGTGCTTTAAGACCGGTCGGCACATGGGGGTGGTGTCGCGGGGCTGGGCACGCGCATCTGCCACCCCCCATGTGCCGTCCGGCCTGAAAGAGGCGGTACGGGCCCCGGCCCGTACCGCCTCTTTCCTGTGCATGCTGCCGCTACTTCACCGCGAGCACCAGGCTGTCCGACGGGGATGCCCAGACAGCCCGCGCCTCGGCGAACCCCGCCTCGCGCAGGGTGTCGGCATGCCACCGCACGGACGGCGTGTCGCCGTCCGCGTGCTCGCCGTAGATCTCGTACCGCTCGGCGGTCGGCCCGGCGAGGACCGGGTCCTTGGCGGCGAGGGCCCACCAGTCCGCCCAGTCGAGAGCGCCGACGCCCTTGGCACGGTCCATGATTGCGTGCCGGTGGGCGCGTTCGGCCGCGTTGATCCGGGGGGTCTCGGTGTCGATCATGTGGTCGGCGTTCATGAACACCCCGCCGTCCCTGACGAGCCCGCCGATCCGCCGGTAGAGCGCGGTGAGCGGCTCGGCGTGCAGCCAGTGCAGGGCGGTGGCGGTGAGGACGGCGTCGTACGAGTCGTACGGCAACTGCCCTGCCCAGTCCGGGTCCTTGAGGTCGGCGGTGACGAAGGCGACGCGCTCGTCGCCGTCGAAGTAACCGCGCGCGATGGCGAGCAGTGCCGGGTCGAGATCGACGCCCGTACTGGTGGCCTCGGGGAACCGCTTGAGCAGCCGGTCCGTAATACTTCCCGTACCGCATGCGAGATCGAGCACTCTCGGCCGGGGCCCCACCATGGCCTCGACCATGTCCAGCATCACCCGGAACCGTTCCTCACGGTCGGGCATGTACCACTCCTGCTGCCGGTCCCAGCTCTCCTGCCAGGCCGCCCAGTCAGTACCTGTTGTCGTCTCCGCCACGAGGACCTCCCATGTAATACCCTGGAACGGTAAGAGCCCATTACATTGCTCGCTGCATCGACTTTAGACCGACGCCGTAAGGACTACAAGTGGAACTGGCCTATTACTCGGACTATGCCGTGCGTCTGGTCAACACAGAGGAGCCGGCCCGCAACAAGGACTCCCTCACCTCCGTAGAGGCGGTCCGCGAGCTGTTCGGCATCAACCAACAGGCGGCGCGGCGGGCGACCGATGCGGATGTGACCCGCTTCCGGTCCGTACGGGGACGGCTGCGCGCGGTCTTCGAAGCGGCCGACGGCGGTGACGAGACACTCGCCGTCGACCTGCTCAACTCACTGCTGCTGGAGTTCCCGGTCAGTCCGCAGATCTCCGGGCACGATTTCCGCGACAAGGACGGCAAGCCGGACTGGCACATGCACCTGGCCGACCACCCGTCGAACGCGACGGCCGGGTACGCCGCCATCGCGGCGATGGGCCTCGCCTTCCATCTCACCTCGTACGGTGTGGACCGGCTCGGCCTGTGCGAGGCGGCGCCGTGCCGCAACGCCTACCTCGACACCTCGACCAACCGCTCCCGCCGCTACTGCTCGGACCGCTGCGCGACCCGCGCCAACGTTGCCGCCTACCGGGCCCGCAAGCGCCTGGAGACGGAACGCGCCGCCGAGACCGGCCGCAGCGCGGAAACCGCCCAGGTCGCCACACCCCACAGCGACCGCTGATCCTTCTTCAGCGGCCTGTAGCGCGCCCGGACCCTGGCCAGGACAAGCTCCTCGGGCACCGTCCCGTAATCCGTGCTGTCACCGCCTGCGAAGGTGTTGTCGGCCAGCACCCACCAGCCACCCCGACGGCGCTCGGCTGCCCGCTTGACGATCAGCAGATCCTGCTGGAACGGATGCCGCAGAATCACCACGTCCCCGGGGCGCACCGTCGCCCCGTACTGCACGAGCAGCCAGTCCCCGTGATGGAGCGTGGGTACCATCGACGGCCCCGTCACCTCCACCACCTGGAACCGCACGCGCGCAGCCGGCCCTCGCCCAGGCTGCTCCGGCGTCAGCTCAGGCAACTCCGGCACCTCCCGCATCTCTCCGGCACCTCCCGGTCCGTCCAGTACATCGTCCTGCACAGCGTTGCGTACATTCGGCCACTGGGCCCATCCTCATCCTGGACTTTTGGCCTAAGCCCATGGGGGCACCCGCTAAAACCCGCCTCTCACGGAGTAATGTCCCACCTGAGAAGACGATCACGAGGAAGGACAGCTCAATGCTTTCCCGCCTGTTTGCCCCCAAGGTGAAGGTCAGCGCCCACTGCGACCTGCCCTGCGGCGTGTACGACCCGGCCCAGGCCCGCATCGAGGCGGAGTCCGTCAAGGCCGTCCAGGAGAAGTACCAGGCCAACGAGGACCCGCACTTCCGGGCCCGCGCGGTGGTCATCAAGGAGCAGCGTGCCGAGCTCGCGAAGCACCACATCTCGGTGCTGTGGAGCGACTACTTCAAGCCCCCGCACTTCGAGAAGTACCCGGAGCTGCACCAGCTGGTCAACGACGCGCTGAAGGCGCTGTCGGCCGCGAAGGCCTCCACGGACCCGGCGACGGGCCAGAAGGCGCTGGACTACATCGCCCAGATCGACAAGATCTTCTGGGAGACCAAGAAGGCCTGATCGCCCCGCCCCGACGACCGCGGCCGAGCCGCAGGCCGGACGAGCAGCCAGAAGGGCCCGACCGCTTCGACCGGTCGGGCCCTTCTGTGTTCCCGGAACGTCGGGGAGACGTACGGGAGATGCCGTCAACCGGTCGGCTGCGGAGCCGACGGGATTCGAACCCGCGGACGGGGAGGGCAGGTCCGACCCGGCCCATCAGATGGCGTGAAGGGGACCTCCCTCACGCCGATCGCAATGGGCCGCTCTGCCACGGCTCCGCAACCTGTGGGACTGCGCAGTCCCGCTCCGAGGAGCGTAGGGTCAACTCCCGGCTGGGGCCAGCCGTTTGTCCGGCGCCCGGGCCGTGCCGCGCGGCGGGGTCTCCGCCGTCACCAAGCCCCTGTCGGGGCTCGTCCGGCCCGGGGGCCGTCGCTCTGGTCCGCTTCCCGGCTGCGATGCTGTCCGTCACCGCCGGAACCATGTGGAGCCGGACGGCTCTGATCCCCCTCTTCATACGCGGCGGACGGGAATGATCCCGGCTCGGCCCGGACGCCCGCTGTGCCGCGACTGTCCGCCGCCGACCGGGACGTCACCTATGCCCCAATGTGCGACCGATGAGTTTCCGGGACGGGATCAGTCGGTATGGGTGGACATACGCACACGACAGACATGCGCTCACGACAGGAGACAGCAATGACCACCGAGGGCTTCACCACATGTCTGTGGTTCGACGGGCAGGCCGAGGAGGCGGCGGAGTACTACCTTTCGGTCTTCAAGAACTCCCGCCTCGGCAGGATCGGCCGCTACACCGAGGCAGGGCCCGGGCCCGCAGGATCGGCGATGGCGGTCGAGTTCGAGATCAACGGCCAGAAGTTCGTCGGGCTGAACGGCGGGCCGCAGTTCACCTTCAACGAATCCATCTCGTTCCAGATCCACTGCTCGGACCAGGACGAGGTGGACTACTACTGGAGCAGTCTCACCGACGGGGGCGAAGAGGGGCCCTGCGGCTGGCTGAAGGACAGGTACGGCGTCTCCTGGCAGGTCGTCCCCGACGCACTGATCGGTCTGATCGGCGACCAGGACGCCGAGAAGGCCGCGCGGACCACCGCGGCAATGATGACCATGAAGAAACTGGACATCGCGGCGCTGCAGAAGGTGCACACCGAGGGATGACAACGCGGAGATGCCGAACGAAGGACGACCCGGCCGGCATCTCCGCGTCATGGCACGGACGCGGACGAGGTGATCCGCGCCGTGTCGGCGCCTCTCTACTACCGGCTGCCGGCCGACGGCGACCCGCTCGACGAGGCGGCGGCGCGGGCGGGCGCGTATGTGAGGTGAGGGGCGGTCAGCCGTCCTCGTCCCGCACCCTTCGCCGCGTCAGCCGACCGGGTGGGCACGCAGACGTGCCGCCCACGGGTGGCCGGCGCCCTCGGCCAGGGTGATCGTCTCGGTCAGCCAGGCGCGCTGGTCCGCAGTGAGGATCGGCAGCGCTGTCGCGAAGTCCTGTTCGTCCTTGGGTCGCGGGGACTTGGCCTTGTACAGGAGCTGTACCTCAGGGGAGAGGTAGGGGACGCCGTCCTTCGAGACCTGGCCGAGCCGGTCGAGCGGGAGGCGGATGCGGGGGTCGCGGCGGAACAGCCAGTCGGTGCCCGCCGCATCGTCGAGCATGAGCTGGACGCGCCAGGGCTCGGCGGGTCCGGGACGGCACCAGATGTCGTGGACGTACGACGGCAGGACTTCGCCGGGGAGCCAGGGGCGCAGGGTGCCGGGAGGGTCGGCGGCCCACCACTCCCAGCCCGCCAGCACCTGCTGGGCGGTGAACTGGTCGCGGCGGAGCAGGAGTACGTCGATGTCCGCGTGGTCCCGGAAGGGGTGGCCCACGGCGAGTTCGACGGCGTATCCGCCCGCGATCCACCAGGGGGCGCGCGACGGGGCGAAAAGGCGGGCGGCCTCTTCGAGCGGGGCCGGATCCCAGGGACCCCAGGGGGTTTCCGTACGCATGGGCTGCTGGCCCCTCTCCCTTTCCGATGTCGCCCGCCGTGTGGTCAGTCCGTCCTCAGCAGATGCCGATAGCTGTCCGGATGCTCCCTCAGATAGGTGGCCAGGCTCATCGCCGGATGCCCTGTGAGGTTTGGTACGGCGTCCGAGACCGTGGACATCTCGCCGGTGGCGATGGCCTCGTACGACGTCACCCAGCCGGCCACCTCCCAGTCCGCGGCACCGTACTGCGCCCGTGAGGCATAGGCCTCCTCGCGGGTCTCCGGTACGTAGATGATGGTCCGGCCGGCGGCCCGGCCGATCTCCTCGGCAGCTTCGGCGAGGGTGAACGCCTCGGGGCCCGTGAGGTCGTACGTGACCCCGTCGTGGCGGGTGTCGTCGCTCTCCGTGTCGGCCAGCAGCACGGCGGTCGCCGCGTCCGCGATGTCCTCGTGCGCCACCGCCGACACCCGGCCGTCGCCGCCCGGACCGCGCAGCACCCCGTCGGCGCCGGTCATCGCCGGGAGCCCGGCGAGGTACAGGCTGTCGCGCAGGAAGGTGTAACGGACATCGGCGGCCCGGATATGCGCCTCGGTGTGCCAGTGGTCCCGGGCGAAGGTGAACGTGGCATCCGGCTCCGCACCGAGGAAGGAGATGTACACGATGCGTTCAACGCCCACGGCGACCGCCGCGTCCACGGCCGTCGCGTGCTCGGGCACCCGGTCGGGGCTCTCGTGCGCCGAGACGAGGAACAGCGTGTGCGCCCCGGCGAGGGCGCGGCGCATGGCCTCCCCGTCACCGTAGGGGGCGGGCGGTGCAGCGACAGCGCCGGGCAGCTCCGGCAGCCGGGACGGGTCACGGCCGAGGAGCCGCACGGGCACGCCGGCGCGCACCAGGCGCTGCGCGACGCGGCCGCCGACCGCACCGCTCGCGCCGGTGACGGCGACGATGAGGGCGCCGGGGTCCGTGGGGTCCGTTGCGGATGAGGGGTTCATGCGGCATCGCCTTCCTTTCGCAGCCAGGGACGCACCTCCACGACCGCGTCCACCGGGACGGGTCCGTAGATGTGCGGGAACTCCTCGCCGCCGGGCGCGACGGACTCGTACCGCACGGGTACCGGGAGACGGGCGGGATCGATGACGAGGACCACCAGATCCTGGTCACCGGTCCCTGCCCGGCTCCCGGCGCCGTACAGCATCTCGGCCACGCCGGCGAGCTGGTGCGGCAGCGAGCAGTGGATGAAGCCCTCTTCGTGCAGGGTGCGGCCGCGGGTGGACATCTCGTACGTCCCGATCCCGCGGGCCGCCTCCCACAAGGGGCTTTCGGTGAGGTGCAGCAGTTCGGCCATGGGCCAAAGCTAGCTGCGCCGACGCGCCCTGCGGGCCATCAGCGTGGCCGCCGGTCCGGCAGCGGACAGAACTGCCGCGATACCGCCGAGAATCCATTCACCCCCGTGGGAACCCGTGTTCGGGAGCGAGCGCCCGTGGCCGGGCTTGTGCGGCCAGGAGTGGGTGGGGTGGGGGTGGGCTCCGGTGCGGGTGTCGTCTCCGAGGGGGCGGCCACGGGGTGTCGGTGGGCGTTTGAGCGCGCGTCAGGCCGTCCCCGCCAGCAGTTCGGCCTCCACCCGCGGGTCCAGACCGACCGCGGCCCGGTCCGGCCGTTGCGGGGCCGCACCGCCCAGGTCGACCAGCCACTTCCAGGTGTCGGTGACCGTCTCATCGACCGGTCGGCAGCGCAGACCGGCCGCGTACGCCTTGCTGACGTCGCCCCGGTACATGGTGTCGTACAGCTCGCCCGGCGGCAGCCAGACCGGCAGATCGCTCCAGGGCTCCACACCTGCCGCGAGGATGGTCCGTGCGGGGGTCCAGCGGAGTTCCGCGTCGGAACCGGTGACGCGGACACAGGCGTCCAGCAGCTGCCCCATGGTGGCGTGGCCCGGGCGGCTGACCAGGTTGTACGGCCCGTGCAGACCATCGCGACCCGCGCTCAGGAGCCAGTCGGCGAAGTCGCGGGCGTCGATGTACTGGAGCATCAGGTCCGGTGTCCCCGGGGCCAGTACGGGCCCGCCGCGGGCGATCCGCAGCAGCCACCAGGGCAGCCTGCCCACGTTCTCCCAGGGGCCCAGGATCAGTCCCGCCCGGGCCAGCAGGGCCCGGTCCTCGAAGGCGTCGAGTACGGCCAGTTCGCCGCCGCGTTTGGCAAGGGGGTACGAGACGTCCCCACCGGCGTCGGGCGAGGCACCGGCCACCAGCGGGCCGTCCTCGGGCAGACCGGCCGGGGCCGGGTAGTCGTACACGGAACGGCTGGAAACGTACGCGTACCGGGCGGCCCTGGCGGCCAGCAGACGGGCCGCGTCCCGTACGGCCGAGGGGGCGCCGCTCCAGGTGTCGACGACCAGGTCCCAGTCGTGCGTACTCCCGTGGCGGCCGGCAGCTGCGGCCAGCGTGGCGAGGCCGTCGTCGGTGGTGCGGTCGCCGAGGAGTTCCGTCACGCCCGGCGGGGGTGCGTGACGGCCGCGGTGGAACACCGTGACCTCCCAGCCGCGCGCGAGCGCCGCCTCGGTGACGGCGCGACCGACGAATTCCGTACCGCCCAGCATCAGAAGCCTCATGGGCCCGACTCTGCCCGCCGGACGGTGGGACCGGAACAGGTGCTCGCTCTCGGCGGAATCGGACAGCGGTTCTTCACTGTGTGCGGGCGAGCGGGCTGCGGTTGCGCAGCAGCCACTGGTGGTACCCGGCCACCCGCCGGGCCGCCTCCCGGTAGGCCGCCTCCAGTTCCCCGTACACCGTCGCCAGGTCGGCGCCCGGCCGGGACACCAGCAGCAGCCGTATGGCGAGGGGGTCGTCGCGCAGCGGACGGATCGCCATGTCGTCGCGCGGGCCGGAGGTGGGCTGGCAGGGGGCGACTGCCTCGCCGAGCACGATGAGGGACGCGGCGGTGAGGTAGTCGCCGTGCAGGACGGTCGGCGCGAGGCCCGCCTCGCCGAGCACCCGGCGCAGCCCGTCCCATTCGCCGTCCACCGTGGGGTCGACCATCCACCGGTCGGCGGCCAGGTCCCCGAGGTCGACCACGGACCGAGCGGCGGCCGGATGGTCCCGGGCCATGGAGATGAACTGCGGTTCGCGCTCCAGGAGTACGCGCTGCTCCAGGCCCTCCGGGACGGCCAGCGGACAGCCCTCGACCTCGTGCACGAAGGCGACGTCGAGCCCGCCCGCAGCAACCGTGCGCAGCAGGGCACTGGCCGACACGTCGACCCGTAGCGAGATGTCCGTGCCGGGCAGCCGGAGCCGCAGCCTGCGCAGCCAGCCGCCGATGACCCGGCTCGCGGTGCAGCCGATGCGCAGGCGCGGACCCGAGGCGCGGACCGCGTCGGCCTCCGCCCTGGCCTCGCTGACCAGGGCGGTCATTCCGTCGACCAGGGGGCGGGCGCGGCTGAGGACGGCGCGGCCGAGCAACGTCGGTCGGCAGCCGGTCCGTTCGCGGCTGAACAACTCGGCGCCCAGAGTGTTCTCGATCCGCTGCAGCTGGGTGGTCAGGGAGGGCTGGCTCACGCCGAGCCTGCGGGCCGCTCGGTGCAGGCTGCCCGTGTCGGCGATGGCGCACAGCGCCCTGAGGTGTCTCACCTCAAGCTCCATACGGTCGAGCGTAGGACGGCGGGCGGCTGTCGCACCAGACACCCCAACCCCATCAAAGTCTGTTAATTCACCGGGAGTTGGCAGGTGCTTCAACGACGCTACCGGGGATGGCGATAGGCCGGTGCTATCGCCGGTTGACATCATCCGCCGCGGCTTCCGCTCCCCGACACTCTCTCCGTACCGCACCCCGTCCATGTCCGATGACCGGACGGGTCCATCGGACAGGAAATCGGTAGGAGACCCCCATGAGACACCCCAGGACCGTCATGTCGGCCGTGGTCGGCCTCGGCTTCGCACTCGCGGCCGCGCTGGGCACCGCACCCGCCATCGCCTCTTCTCCCGCACCCGCCGCACCCCCCGCAGCCGACTCAACGGCCCACGCGGGCTACACCTCCCACTCCGGGTCGCACGAGAGCGCCGCCGCGAACAAGGCGTTCTTCGAAGCGGTCGCCAAGTCCGTCGCCGAGAAGCGGGCGGCGAACCCCGGCGCCCAGGCAGTCACCATCGTCTACAGCACCGCCAGTGCACCGAGCTTCCGCACCCAGATAGCCAACAGTGCGCAGATCTGGAACAGCTCGGTCTCCAACGTCCGGCTCCAAGAAGGCTCGAACGCCGACTTCGCCTACTACGAGGGCAACGACCCGAGGGGCTCGTACGCCAGCACCGACGGGCACGGCAACGGTTACATCTTCCTCGACTACGCGCAGAATCAGCAGTACAACTCGACCCGCGTCACCGCGCACGAGACCGGTCATGTGCTCGGCCTTCCGGACCACTACTCCGGTCCGTGCAGCGAGCTGATGTCCGGCGGCGGCCCCGGCCCGTCCTGCACCAACCCGAACCCCAACGCGAACGAGCGCAGCCGGGTGAACTATCTGTGGCAGTACGGCTTCGCGGCCGTACTCGCACGCAGCGGCTCCTGACCTCTGTCCGACCGCTCGACGGCACCGGGGGCCACCTCGTAGGACGGGGTGGCCCCTTGAGCCTCTGACGGACGGGTGAACGCGCCTCCGCTTGATCCGCCCGCAGCGAACGAGCCGGGCGCACCGCTCGTTGCGGGGGATGCCGGGACGGCCGGCGCCGGCCTACGGGTTGTTGAGTGCGGCACGGACCATGGTCAGCAGTTCGTCCTCCGTCATCCCCAGCTCGCGCGCGTCCGCAACCACTTCGCGTACGCGCTCCAGCAGCCGGGCCCGGTGCGGGGATGCGCCGCCGGTGACGACCGCGCCGCGCCCCCGGCGCAGTTCGATCAGTCCCTCCTCGCGGAGCTGCTGATATCCCCGCAGCACCGTATGGACATTGACCCCGAGGGACTCGGCGAGCACCCGGGCCGCAGGCAGGCGCTCGCCCGGCACCACCGTCCCCTCGGCGACGGCGCGGCGCACGGACGCCGCGATCTGGTCACCGAGCGGCACGGTGGAGGTGGGATCGACCCTGAAGAGCATGGTCAGTGCTCCGCTCGGCGCTGGTCGATCAGGGTGTTGAGGAGCGCGGCGGCGGTCGCCGAGTCGTCGACGGTCACCGCGAAGTCCCGGCCGCCGGCCAGTGTCGCCACGATTCCCTCACCGGAACGGATCATGACACCGCTCCGTCCTGGACGGATGCGATAGCCCCAGCCTCCGTACTCCGCAAGGGGGTTGATGTCCCTGCTGGTCGCAACCTCGATCCGGTCGAGCGGCACTCTGAGGCGCGGCCAGGGCAGCATTCCCGAGATGGTGATGCCGCGCCGGTCCACCACCACGTACGGCCGGGCGAAGGCGGCCAGTAGCACGCCGAGGAGCAGCAGCGGAATCGCGGCCGCCCATCCCGAGACGAACAGCAGCACCGCCCCGCCGGCCACGAGCGCCAACGCGATCAGCGGCAGCCACCAGCTCCCGGCGCTGCGCGCCCATCCGGCGACCTCCCCGTCGGCGAGCGCGATCCGCGCACCGTCCCCGGCCTGCCCGGTCGCGGCCGGCTGCTTCGGTACGGGAGTGAGCGCGGCCAGCACCATCCCCAGCCCTCCGGCGAGCACGGCGACCCCCAGGGCGACGGCGAACTGCCACATCGGGAACGACACACCTTGTGCCTCCCCCTGCGCATTCTCACCGGCATCCACGTTGGCGAGCAGCACGGCGGCCATCACCCAGCCGATGAATCCGGCGAAGGCATAACCACCGGCGACCAGCCGGCGGTAGGCCCACCCGTAGGTCTTCCCCCGCACCACTGTGAAGGCCCACAGAGCACCGGTCACGGCGAACAGCAGGACGTTGGTCACGACGTACCACACCTGCCCCGCATGCCCGTCCGCCCGGCCATCGACCCGGAAGTGGCTGGCCAGTTGTCCGGGAAGCCGGTCGTGGAAGACGGCGAGCAGCGCCAGACCGACGACGAGCGCGAGCAGGAACGGCAGGGCGACGAGCGTCGCGCGGCCCAGATTCTTACGCTTCATGAAAACCTCCATTGTTCGCATGTTAGTAGAACAATGGAGGTGTGGCAAAGATGTGGTGGCACGCCGGCGCCCAGCCGGCGGGATCAGGTGCGGACCACCTTCGCCCTGGTCAGGGGCAGTCCGACGAGCTGCTGGAGGACGCGAGCGCGCGCAGTGGAGCGCACAGCAGACCGAGATATCCCGCCATCAGCGCGACGCCCACGATGACGAACGCCGGCCGCGGCCGCAGCGCCACCTTCGACATCGACGCCATCGACGACTGGCACGGCACCACTCCGTCTTCTCGGCCCAGCCCGGGCCGAGTCCACGAAGCGGTTGCCGGAATCAGGCCGGCCGGCCGACAACGACCGGCCGGACAGGGAAGGTCAGGCGAGTTCCAGCGGGAACGCACCACGGTGCCCGGTGCCGGCGCCCCGGTCCGGGCGGGGCTCGTACTCGCGGCAGCTCCAGATCTCCTGGACGAATCCGGTCCGCCGGTCCCACAGATCCAGGACATCGCCCTCACCGGCCGCCCCGCGGTAGGCGTCCTTGGCGCCCCGGAAGCATGCGAGGCCGCCGGAAAGGCCGCGGCCGGGGGTCGGGAAGTAGTCCGAGAAGGCGCAGGCGATGCAGGTCTGCAGGCGCACGCCGGGCGGCAGGACGCGCTGGATCGTGGCGAGGGCGGACGCGAAGTCGCTCTCGGCGCGATGGGATCCGTAGGCCGCGCCGCCGAACTGCAGCTCCAGGTAGAGATACGGATCGGGGCGGCGCAGCGACAACAGGCAGCTGAGCGTGGCCTGATGGACGGCTCCGTCCCAGAGGACCGGGAGTGGCAGGTCCCACTCCAGGACACAGTCGCCCAACGCACCGCCCGCCAGGGCGAAATGGTCGTCGGCCGGTGGCGTGCCGGCCACCGGGGTGAGGCTGTCGAAGCTTTCGCCCTCGAAGTCGATGCCCCTGATCCGGAGGCGGAGTTGCTGTCCGTCGGTGGTGAGGATGACGGCGTCGGAACCCTGTCGGTCCCGGTACCACCCTGCCCATGACTCATCTGTCATGGGCACGGACTGTAGCCCGTGCCCATGACAGTCGCCCTGTCGCCCTCCTTTTCGTCTCACGGGCCTTGTGACCTCGGCACCTTGCTCCGTTCTCCTTCCTCCGCCCCCCTTCACCGCTCTCGGCTCCCCGCTCCTTTCTCCGCGTCCCCTCGATCCCGCTCTGCGTACCACTCCCTCCTTTCCGTGCTCAGTGCGTCCTGCGGGTGACGAACTCCGCCAGGGTCAGGAGGTCGCCCGCCGGGGCCAGGTCGGGGACCGCCCGGGACAGGTGGTGGACCGCGCGTGCCATCCGGTCCGACGCGCAGATCTGCGCCCAGTCCCGGCCGCCGGCCCGGTCGACGGCATCGGCGGCGCGGCTCACCTCGCCGGGCGTTTTCATTGACCCCCGGTAGAGCGCGGCGAGTTCGGCCGCTGCGGGTGTGCCGGAGGTCAGGGCAGCGACCACGGGCAGGGACTTCTTGTGGGCGACGAGATCCGCCCCGACCGGCTTCCCGGTCTGTGCCGGATCCCCCCAGATGCCGATCAGATCGTCGATGAGCTGGAAGGCGAGGCCCGCCTCCCGACCGAATCCGTCCATCGCGCCGACCGCCCGCTCCCCCGCGCCGGCGTACAGCGCGCCCAGTGCGCAGGCGCAGCCGAGCAGGGCGCCCGTCTTGGCGGTGGCCATGGTGAGGCACTCGTCCAGCGAGACTTCGTCCGGAGCGCGGGCCTCGAAGGCGCAGTCGGCCTGCTGGCCCGCGCACAGCTCGATGACGCAGGTCGAGAGCTTCGCCGAGGCGCGGGCCGAGGCCGGGCCGGTGTCCTCGGCGAGCAGCCGCTGGGCGAGGGCGAGCAAGGCGTCACCGGCGATGACCGCGTCCGGGATGCCGAAAACCGCCCAGGCCGTGGGCCGGTGCCGACGAGTCCGGTCCTCGTCGATGACGTCGTCGTGCAGCAGGGTGAAGTTGTGGACCAGCTCCACGGCGACGGCTGCCCGTACCGCCCGTTGCGGGTCGCCGCCCAGCGCCCGGGCGGCGGCGAGGACGAGCGCGGGCCTGATCGCCTTGCCCGCCCGTCCCGATGACGGGGTGCCGTCGGCCTGCTGCCAGCCGAAGTGGTACATCGCTACGCGGCGGATCGATCCGGGCAAGGAGTCGACGGCGGCGTGCAGTTGGGGATCGACGAGGGTGCGGGCCTGTTCCAGGAGGTCTGCGGCCTCATGGCCCCGCGTTGCGAGGGCGGCCGGGTCGTTGTCACCCGGGGTCCGGGGTGTGGGTGGTTGGGGTACGTGGTGGGTCTTCACTGGGGGTCCTCCCGAGGCCGCCACGGGCACGGCGGCCCGGTGGCGGAGGTTGACGGGGCCCGGACATCGCCGTCCGGGCCCCGATGGGCTACCGCCAGCGGCTGACCTCTACGTTTTCCAGGACGCCGAGGGCGTCCGGCACGAGGATGGCTGCGGAGTAGTAGGCCGTCACCAGGTAGGAGATGATCGCCTGCTCGTCGATGCCCATGAAGCGGACCGACAGGCTGGGCTCGATCTCGTCGGGGATGCCGCTCTGCTGGAGTCCGATGACGCCCTGGTCGGCCTCACCCGTCCTCATGCAGATGATCGACGTGGTCCGGGCGTCGGTGACCGGGATCTTGTTGCACGGGAAGATCGGTACACCCCGCCAGGCCGGCACATGGTGTCCGCCGACCTCCACACTCTCCGGAACCAGACCGCGCTTGTTGCATTCGCGGCCGAATGCGGCGATGGCCCGCGGGTGCGCGAGGAAGAGCTTCGAGCCGCGGCGGCGCGAGAGCAGTTCGTCCATGTCGTCGGGGCCGGGCGCCCCGTCGTGCGGCTGGAGGCGCTGCCCGTAGTCGCAGTTGTTGAGCAGACCGAACTCGCGGTTGTTGATCAGCTCGTGCTCCTGGCGCTCGCGCAGCGCCTCGACCGTGAGCCGCAACTGCTGCTCGGTCTGGTTCATCGGCTGGTTGTAGAGGTCGGCGACCCGGCTGTGGACCTTCAGCACGGTCTGGGCGACGCTCAGTTCGTACTCGCGCGGCGCCGATTCGTAGTCCACGTACGTGTGCGGGACGACGGCTTCGCCGACATGGCCGGCGGAGAGTTCGATCTCCGCCTCGCCGTACTTGTTGGTTCGCTGCTGCGGAATGCTGAGCAGTCCGGCGAGATGGGTGCGGAGCGAATCCGCGCGCTCGGCGAGGTTCAGCACATCGGCCCGACTCAGCGTCAGCACCGTGCAGGCGGTGACGGCACGGGCCGTGTACTCCCAGACGGCGTCGCCGTCGATCAGGGCGTGGTCGCCGAAGTAGGCCCCGTCGGCGTGGACCCCGAGCACCGTCTCGTCCCCGTACGGGCCGGTGCCGACCTTCTCGACCTTGCCGTGCGCCAGCAGGAAGACACGGTCCGCCGCGTCCCCGGCGTCGGCCAGCACCTGGCCGGCGGCGATGTCACGCTGCTCGCACCGCCGGGCCAGCTCGCCAAGCACCTCCTCGTCGCCGAACTCCCGCAGGGCGGGGAGCTCTCCGAGCTCGGCGGGGATGACCGCGACCCGGTCGCCGGTCTGCACGAAGGTCACCCGGCCGTCCCCGACCGCGTAGCTCAGCCTGCGGTTCACCCGGTAGGTGCCACCCTGTACCTGCACCCATGGCAGCATCTTCAGCAGCCACCGTGAGGTGATCTCCTGCATCTGCGGAGCGGACTTGGTGGTCGTCGCGAGGTTCCGCGCCGCCGCCGTGCCCAGACTCTGCTGCGGCGGCACCGGCGCGTTCTGAACCTCTTCACCAACGGACATCTGACGTCCTCTCGATCATCGGCTGACCTGCACGAAGAAGCCTTTCAGCACGGAGAGTCGGCGCGCCATTACACAAAAGAGTGTGATTATTTGGGCTTTGGGCTGGGCACGACGCTCAGCGATGTCCACGGGTCCCATTAATTTGCATCCCTGATGCAACTTATATAGCGTGTCCGCCATGCGGCTGACGAGATTCACCGACGTGGCGCTGCGCGTACTGATGCGCCTCGCCGTCGTGGAGAACGAGGACCCGCCGACCACCCGGGAGGTGGCGGCGACCATGCAGGTGCCGTACACCCACACCGCGAAGGTCGTCGCCAAGCTCCAGCACCTCGGCCTCATCGAGGCGCGCCGGGGCCGCGGTGGCGGCCTCAGCCTCACCGGAGCCGGCCGGACCGCCTCCATCGGCGGTCTCGTCCGGGAGCTGGAGGGACCCGGCGACGTCGTCGACTGCGAGGGCACCACCCCCTGCCCCCTGCGCTCGGCCTGCCGACTGCGCGGTGCCCTGCGCCAGGCGGAGAACGCCTTCTACGCCTCGCTCGATCCGATCACCATCACCGAACTCGTCACCTCCCCCACCGGACCGCTGCTCATCGGCATCAGCCGCAGCCGCCCGGCCGCCGACTGAGCCACCGCACACCACCACACCACGGGCGCCATCGCCCGGATTCACACTGCCCAAAAATACGAGTCTCAAATACCAATTCAAGGATCCAGGAGTCACCGATGCTCTCCGAGACGTCGACCGCCACAGTCCGTGCCACCCTCCCCGCCGTGGGAGCGGCCATCGGAGACATCGCCGATCTCTTCTACCGCAAGCTCTTCGACGCCCACCCCGAGCTGCTGCGCGACCTCTTCAACCGCGGCCACCAGGCGTCCGGCGCCCAGCGCCAGGCTCTTGCGGGCTCCATCGCCGCCTTCGCGACCCAGCTGGTCGAGCACCCGGACACCCGCCCCGACGTAATGCTCAGCCGGATCGCGCACAAGCACGCCTCGCTCGGCGTCACCGCCGCGCAGTACGACATCGTGCACACCCACCTGTTCGCCGCCATCGCCGAGGTGCTCGGCGACGCGGTCACCCCGGAGGTCGCCGCCGCCTGGGACGAGGTCTACTGGCTGATGGCGGGCGCCCTGATCTCGATCGAGGAGCGGCTGTACGCACAGCAGGGCGTCGTTGCCGGTGACGTGTGGCGCGAGTGGGAGGTGACCGCCCGGATCGAGGAGACGGCGGATGTCGCCACCTTCCAGCTCCGCCCGGCCGACGGCGCACCCGCCCCCGCCTTCCGGCCCGGCCAGTACGTCTCCGTACAGGTGGAACTCCCCGACGGGGCCCGCCAGATACGCCAGTACAGCCTCTCCAGCGCCCCCGGCTCCGCGGTCCGCTCGATCACCGTCAAGCGGGTGCACGGCGGTGGCTCCCCCGACGGCGAGGTCTCCCGTCACCTGCACGCCGAGGTCGGGGCGGGCGACCGGCTGCGCGTCTCCGCCCCGTACGGCGATC
Source organism: Streptomyces sp. NPDC002785 (assembly GCF_040295565.1). Classification (NCBI taxonomy): domain Bacteria; kingdom Bacillati; phylum Actinomycetota; class Actinomycetes; order Kitasatosporales; family Streptomycetaceae; genus Streptomyces; species Streptomyces sp. NPDC002785. Next base: position 21,699 of record NZ_JBEOVN010000126.1, read on the forward strand.
TCGTACTCGACTCCGCCGACGCCCCGCTCCTGCTCGCCTCCGCGGGCATCGGCTGCACCCCGATGCTCTCGATGCTGGAACACCTCGCGGCGACCGGACACCGCGCCCCGGTCACCGTCGTGCACGGCGACCGGTCCCCCGCCGACCACGCGATGCGCACCGACCACGCCCTGCTCACCGGCAAACTCCCCGACGCCGTCGCACAGTTCTGGTACGAGAACCCGGAGCCCGGCCACCCCGCCGACCGCACCGGCCGGGTGGACCTGCGCGGCCTCGCGGTCGCCCCCGGCACCCACGCCTATCTCTGCGGGCCGCTGCCCTTCATGCGCGCCGTACGCACCCAGTTGCTGGCCAAGGGCGTCCCGGCCGCGGACATCCACTACGAGGTGTTCGGCCCCGACCTGTGGCTCGCCCAGGACTGAGCCCTGCCCACTGTTCGCGGAATTGACCGGATCGACTCGCACGCGTCCCGAACAACCGCTTCGGGGACGACCGGAGACCGACATTCCGGTAGAGCCGGATCAGGACCGACCGGCACAGGGGGCGCCCCCCGTGCCGGGGGGTGCAAGGGGTGGGGTGCGCGGGGCGCGGGCCGCGGCCACCGCGGGGACCCCCGAGATGGGGACAGCGGC
>NZ_JBEOVN010000127.1:0-22313 GCF_040295565.1 Streptomyces sp. NPDC002785
CCCGGCGGCCGGGGCCGCGCCTGCCGACTGCTGGGTGGCCGAGCCCTCGGTCACGCTGCGGGCGCGGCGTACCGGACGGTCGCCTGCCGCGCGCGGGGTGCGGGCCGGGCGGGACGGGGCGGGTGGGAGCTGGCCCTTCAGGGGGCCCCATTCGTTCGGATCGGGGACGCCGGGCGGCAGCATCGTGCGCCGCTTCGGGCCGCCGTGCTCCGACTCGCCCGGCTCCTTCGCGCCCGGCCAGGCCTTCGCGACGCGTGCCGCCAGCACGAAGTCCTTGCGCAGCGGGTGCCCCTCGAAGCCCTCGGGCAGCAGCAGCGGCACCAGATGCGGGTGGCCCTCGAAGTCGATGCCGAACATCTCGTGTGTCTCGCGCTCGTGCCAGGCGGCGCCCGCGTACATGCCGATGGCGGTGGGAAGGACCGCCGCCTCGTGCGGAACGGTCGTACGGATCAAGAGCCGACGGACCTTGCCCTCGGCCAGGGAGGCGACATGGGCGCAGACCCGGAAGCCGGTGCCCGGTTCGTCGACCGCGCTGAGCCAGTCGAAATAGGTGCAGCCCAGCCGGTCGCGGGCCGTTTCGAGCGCGGCGATCCAGGAGGCCGCCGGTACGTCGACAGTCAGCAGGTCGTACGCGTACTCGGCCGTCGCGTCCTCGCCGAAGAGCTCGGCGGCGGCGTCCGGCAGGCGGTCGTAGCTTCCCCGGCCATGGCTTTCGGTACCGGTCACTTCTGCTCCTCGCCCGGTGTCGGCGGGGCGGCGACCAGTCCGCTGCGCAGTGCGGCGGTGGAAGGACGGCTGCCGCCGCCCGTCGCGTACCGCTCACCCAACGACTCGCGGGCGATCTTCTCCTGCAGCTTGAGGATGCCCTGGAGGAGCGCCTCCGGCCGGGGCGGGCAGCCGGGGACGTAGACATCGACCGGAATGATCTGGTCGACGCCCTTCGTCACGGAGTACGAGTCCCAGTACGGGCCGCCGCAGTTGGAGCAGGCGCCGAAGGAGATGACGTACTTGGGCTCGGGCATCTGCTCGTACAGCCGCTTCACGGCCGGAGCCATCTTGTCCGTCACCGTGCCGGAAACGATCATGAGGTCGGCCTGGCGCGGGCCGGGTGCGAACGGGATCACGCCGAGCCGGATGAAGTCGTGCCGGGCCATGGAGGCGGCGATGAATTCGATCGCGCAGCAGGCGAGCCCGAAGTTGAAGACCCAGAGGCTGTAGCGGCGGCCCCAGTTCAGGACCACCTTCATCGGCTCGGGAGCCAGGCGCGACAGAACGCCGAGCCGCCTGGGCTCCGGCAGGAACGTCGGAACGGGCTGCGGTTCGGACGCCGCCCCGGGCGTCGGCTCCGGTCCCGATGGCACTGCGGGCCGGTGCTCGGGGGACGGCGGGCTCGTCACGTCCATTCGAGGACGCCCTTCTTCCATGCGTAGAGCAGTCCTACGGCCAGGAAACCGAGGAAGATGAACATTTCCACCAGGGTCGTCGCCCCATATCCGGGTGCGGCGAATACGGTCGCCCACGGAAACAGGAAGATCGAGTCGACGGCGAAGATCACGTACAAAAAGGCATACACGTAATAACGGACCTGCGTATGTGCCCATCCTTCACCCACGGGGTCCACGCCGCACTCGTACGTCAGGAGCTTCTCCGGCGTGGGAACCACGGGACGCAGCAGTCGGCCGGCCCCGAAGGCGACGGCGACGAACAGCACGCCGATCACAGCGAGCAGTCCGACCACTGAATAGCTGTGGAAGTAGTCCGACGCGAGAACGGTCGATTCCGGCAGGTCCGCCACGTCCGTCCCTCGCTCCCTCAGAACCTGTTCGACGATCTGTACGCACGGGAGTCTAGGCCCTGTTAAAGGGAGGGTTGGCAACTGCTCGCTGGGGAGCATGCATGAGATCGGTTTAGCTCGATCGTGTGATGGTCGGCCCACAGGCTTGCGGCGACCTGGCTGGGGAACTGGCCTCCTGGGACCGGACCACGCACAGGATGCGTGTCGCCGCCCCGGGGGTGAGCATGCCGGGGACCAGTGCGCCCAAGACCGTTCGGGGCGTGCGGCTGAGCGGACTCACTCCCACTCAGTCCAAAGGAACGGTAAGCAGTCGCGCCGGACAGCGTGGGGTTATCCCTACTTCACCCCACCCACGAGCCCCATGGCGTGCGCGGGCCCCGCCCGGCAGGCTGGGGCGTATGACCATGAGCCCCCTGGCGCCGGACAACGACCGGCCACCGCCCGCCCGCTTCGCCCTCGATCGGTGGACGTGGAAGGAGATCGCCTATCTCCTGGCCAACCTCCCCATGACCATTGCCGGGTTTGTTTACACAGTGTTCATGATCGGCATCGGCGTGGGGCTTGCGGTCACGGTGATCGGTCTGCCCCTGCTCGCCGCCGGGCTGCACGGGGCGCGGCTGATCGGCAGGGCCGAGCGGGGCCGGGCGCGGGCGATGCTCGGGGTGCGGATCGACGAGCCGAGCCCGATGGTTCTGTCCCGTCGGGAACAGGGGTTCTTCCCCTGGCTGTGGTCGAGCCTCAAGGATCCGGTGGGCTGGCGGGCGGTGCTGTACTCCTTCGTCCGGCTGCCCTGGGGCGTACTCACCTTCGCCGTGATGTCCGTGAGCCTCTTCGTGCTGTGGCCGGTGCTCCCCCACATCGCGCGGCTCCTCGCCAATGCCGACCGGGCGATGGCTCGCGGACTGCTCTCACCCTCCGACGAGCTGGAGCGCAGGATCGCCGAGCTGGAGTCGGACCGCGGGGTGGTCGTCGACACGGCCGCCGCCGACCTGCGCCGCATCGAACGGGATCTCCACGACGGGGCACAGGCCCGGCTCGTCGCCCTCGCCATGGGCCTCGGTCTGGCGAAGGAGAAGCTCAACGACGACCCCGAAGCCGCCGCCCGCATGGTCGACGAGGCCCACGGCGAGGTCAAGGTCGCCCTCCAGGAACTCCGCGACCTCGCCCGCGGCATCCACCCCGCCGTCCTCACCGACCGCGGACTCGACGCCGCACTCTCCGCCATCGCCTCCCGCTGCACCGTCCCCGTGACGGTGGGGGTGGATCTGCCGGCGCGTCCCGCGGAGGCGATCGAGGGAATCGCCTACTTCACGGTCTCGGAGCTGTTGCAGAACGTGAGCAAGCACAGCGCGGCACGGTCGGCATCCGTCGAGGTGTGGCGGTCGGCGAACCGGCTGCTGATCCAGGTCACGGACGACGGGCAGGGCGGGGCCCGGATGGACGGCGGTACGGGCATGGCCGGGCTGGCCGAACGGCTGGGCGCCGTCGACGGGCTGTTCGTCCTCGACTCGCCGGTCGGAGGCCCTACGACGGTCACCGCGGAACTGCCCTGGCGGGACCGGGAGAGGGAGACGGAGCCAAACCGCACGAAAGCGGCCAGGCGCCCCTAGGTAAGGCACCCCTGGGCAAGGCACCCCTGGGCCCAAGAGCCCCCTGAGCCCCCTGAGCCCCCGCGCAGGGTGGGGAAAACCCCCGGTCGAAGAGGGATACCGCCCTCATGGTGCGCCGGCCCGCCACCCAGCACCCTTGATGTACCGGCCGGAACCCGAACCACCGGAGAAACCGGCTCCATGAGAAGAAACGGACTGCACCCATGGCCACGGCATACGGACCGGACACTCGTCGGGACCACCAGCGGTCCGGAGCCGGTTTCGGGGACCATCCCCCGGTGAAGCACTTCTTCCCGGCTGCGCTGCGCGCCCCCTTCGAGGCCAGGACCTGGCGCGAGTTCGGCTATCTGCTGCTGAGCCTGCCGATCAGCGCGGTCCTGTTCAGCCTCTCGATCACCCTGACGTCGCTGGGCGTCGGCATGCTGATCACCTTCCTCGGCGTCCCGATCCTGGCCGGCGCACTGGCCATGTGCCGCGGCTTCGGCGCGCTGGAGCGGGTCCGGGCGCGCGGGCTGCTGAAGCTGGACGTGGCGGACCCGGCACCGGTGCGCGGCAGGACTGGCGGCCTGATGTCCTGGGTGGGCGCGGTCCTCAAGAGCGGGGTGTCCTGGCGGCATCTGCTCTACGCGCTGCTGCACCTGCCGTGGGCGATCTTCGCCTTCACCGTCTCGGTGACGCTCTGGGCGACCGGGTGGGCCACCTTCGCCTACCCGCTGTGGCGGTGGGTCTTCCCGACGTACGTGGGGACCGGCGGCATTCAGCTGTACGGCGACGACGGCCACCGGACCTATCTCGACTCCCCCTTCGAGGTGGCCGCGACCAGTGTGTGCGGCCTGATACTCGTCCTCGTCACGCCGTGGATCATCCGTGGTCTGGCGGGCGTGGACCGGGTGATGGTGGCCGGGCTGCTCGGGCCGTCCCGGCTGGCGACGCGCGTCTCCGAGCTGGAGTCGGACCGCGGGGTGGTCGTCGACACGGCCGCCGCCGACCTGCGCCGCATCGAACGGGATCTCCACGACGGGGCACAGGCCCGGCTCGTCGCCCTCGCCATGGATCTGGGCCTGGCGAAGGAGAAGCTCAACGACGACCCCGAAGCCGCCGCCCGCATGGTCGACGAGGCCCACGGCGAGGTCAAGGTCGCCCTCCAGGAACTCCGCGACCTCGCCCGCGGCATCCACCCCGCCGTCCTCACCGACCGCGGACTCGACGCCGCACTCTCCGCCATCGCCTCCCGCTGCACCGTCCCCGTGACGGTCGAAGTGGACCTGGCGTCCAGGCCCGCCCAGGCCATCGAGGGAATCGCCTACTTCACAGCCTCCGAGCTGTTGCAGAACGTGAGCAAGCATTCACGCGCGACCCATGCATCGATCGAGGTGTGGCGGACGGCGGACCGGCTGATGCTCCAGGTCACCGACAACGGGCACGGCGGCGCCGATGTGTCCTCGGGCAGCGGGCTGGCCGGGCTGACCGAGCGGCTGGACGCGGTGGACGGCGTACTCCTCGTGGATTCCCCGCAGGGCGGCCCGACGCGGATCACGGCCGAGCTGCCCTGGCGCGGCTGAACCACACCCACCGAGCCGTGGCAGGACCCCCCACCCCCACGGCTCCCCCCTCCCTCGTCCTCGGCCGCCGGACCGGCTTGATTTCAGGCCGGTCCGGCGGCCGAGGACACGGCACTGCCGATACTGGGATGCTGGACGTCATACGGACGGGACCAGCGAGCAGTGGGGGATACAGCGTCATGGTGGAGGACAGGGTGCGGGTAGTCATCGCCGAGGATTCGGTACTGCTTCGGGAGGGGCTCACCCGGCTGCTGACCGATCTCGGGCATGACGTCGTCGCAGGGGTGGGGGACGCCGAGGCGCTGATCAAGACGGTGCACGATCTCGCCGGACAGGATGCGCTGCCCGATGTGGTGGTCGCCGATGTGCGGATGCCACCCACCCACACCGACGAGGGCGTGCGGGCGGCGGTGCGGCTGCGCAAGGATTATCCCGGGATCGGGGTACTGGTCCTTTCGCAGTACGTCGAGGAGCAGTACGCGACCGAGCTGCTGGCCGGATCCAGCCGGGGCGTGGGGTATCTGCTGAAGGACCGGGTCGCCGAGGTCCGGGAGTTCGTGGACGCGGTGGTCCGGGTGGCACAGGGCGGGACGGCGCTGGACCCGGAGGTGGTGGCGCAGCTGCTGGGGCGGAGCCGTAAGCAGGACGTCCTGGCGGGGCTGACGCCGCGCGAGCGCGAGGTGCTCGGCCTGATGGCGGAGGGGCGGACGAACTCCGCGGTGGCCAGGCAGCTGGTGGTGAGCGACGGGGCCGTGGAGAAGCACGTCAGCAATATCTTCCTGAAGCTGGGCCTGTCCCCCAGCGACGGGGATCACCGCCGGGTGCTGGCGGTACTGACCTACCTGAACTCCTGACGGGCTGACGTCCCATCAGGCACCTCGGACACCTCGGACATCTGGCAGAGGTCACCGCGGGGCCGGCCGCGGCCGTCGCGGTGACCTGGGCCCCGAACAGGGGCCGACCGGGGTCCTAGAACCAAAGAATGAGTGCACAGCGTCTTCACTGAACGACTGGGGGGCTTGCGAAACATGACAAACCGGTATCAAATCGCGTCTCAAAACAATGTCCACCATATGACCGGTCCAGGGAAGGTGACCCTTACCGACGTAGGGTGGGCCTTGGGACCGCCGGTGGGCCGGCAGGTCCCGAGCCGCCGCCCCGAGGGAGGTCCAGTTCAGTGACCAGCCAGGTCAGTAGCCCAGCCGAAGAGGCCGATGAGGCCAGCGACGCGCTCGTCGGGGGGCAGCGTGCTTCCCATTCCGATCACACGGGCGCCGGCGAGAAGGAGATCCGCCGCCTGGACCGGGTGATCATCCGCTTCGCGGGTGACTCCGGAGACGGTATGCAGCTCACCGGTGACCGGTTCACCTCGGAGACCGCGTCCTTCGGGAACGACCTCTCCACGCTGCCCAACTTCCCCGCCGAGATCCGCGCTCCCGCAGGCACCCTGCCGGGGGTTTCGTCGTTCCAGCTGCATTTCGCCGACCACGACATCCTGACGCCGGGCGACGCGCCGAACGTCCTGGTCGCGATGAACCCGGCCGCCCTCAGGGCCAACATCGGCGATGTGCCGCGCGGCGCCGAAATCATCGTCAACACCGATGAGTTCACCAAGCGCCCGATGGCGAAGGTCGGCTACGAGACCAGTCCCCTGGAGGACGGCTCGCTGGAGGCGTACAACGTCCACCCGGTGCCGCTGACCACGCTCACGATCGAGGCGCTGAAGGAGTTCGGGCTCTCCCGCAAGGAGGCCGAACGCTCGAAGAACATGTTCGCGCTCGGGCTGCTCTCCTGGATGTACCACCGGCCGACCGAGGGAACCGAGGCGTTCCTTCGCGCCAAGTTCGCGAAGAAGCCGCAGATCGCCGAGGCGAACGTGACCGCGTTCCGCGCCGGGTGGAACTTCGGGGAGACGACGGAGGACTTCGCGGTCAGCTACGAGGTGGCACCCGCCTCGCAGGCCTTCCCGACGGGTACGTACCGCAACATCTCCGGGAACCTGGCGCTGTCCTACGGGCTGATCGCCGCGGGCCGGCAGGCGGATCTGCCGCTCTACCTGGGCTCGTACCCGATCACCCCGGCCTCCGACATCCTGCACGAACTCAGCAAGCACAAGAACTTCGATGTACGCACCTTCCAGGCCGAGGACGAGATCGCGGGTATCGGTGCCGCGCTGGGTGCCGCGTTCGGCGGATCACTTGCGGTGACGACGACGTCCGGGCCCGGGGTGGCCCTGAAGTCGGAGACCATCGGGCTCGCCGTCTCCCTCGAACTGCCGCTGATCGTCGTCGACATCCAGCGCGGCGGCCCGTCCACCGGTCTGCCCACCAAGACCGAGCAGGCCGACCTGCTCCAGGCGATGTACGGGCGCAACGGCGAGGCCCCGGTCCCGATCGTGGCCCCGAAGACCCCGGCGGACTGCTTCGACGCCGCGCTCGACGCCGCCCGGATCGCGCTGACGTACCGCACCCCGGTGTTCCTGCTCTCGGACGGCTACCTCGCCAACGGCTCCGAGCCGTGGAAGATCCCCGAGATCGACGAACTCCCCGACCTGCGCGTCCAGTTCGCCACCGGCACGAACCATGAACTGGCCGATGGCACCGAGGTCTTCTGGCCGTACAAGCGCGACCCGCGGACCCTGGCCCGCCCGTGGGCCGTCCCCGGCACCCCCGGTCTCGAACATCGCATCGGCGGCATCGAGAAGCAGGACGGCAGCGGCAACATCTCGTACGACCCCGCGAACCACGACTTCATGGTCCGCACCCGTCAGGCCAAGGTCGACGGCATCGAGGTCCCCGACCTCGAAGTCGACGATCCGGGCGAGGCGCGGACACTCGTCCTCGGCTGGGGCTCCACCTACGGCCCCATCACCGCCGCCGTACGCCGGCTGCGCGCCGCCGGACAGCCCATCGCCCAGGCCCATCTGCGCAATCTCAACCCCTTCCCGAGGAATCTCGGCGAGGTGCTGAAGCGTTACGAGAAGGTGGTCGTGCCGGAGATGAACCTCGGCCAGCTGGCCACGCTCATCCGGGCCAAGTACCTGGTCGACGCGCGCAGTTACAACCAGGTCAACGGTATGCCGTTCAAGGCCGAGCAGCTTGCGACGGCTCTCAAGGAGGCCATCGATGCCTGACACCAATGAACTCCTGCAGCTGGTGCCCAAAGCCGAGGCCAAGCAGTCCATGAAGGACTTCAAGTCCGACCAGGAAGTGCGCTGGTGCCCCGGCTGCGGTGACTACGCGGTCCTCGCCGCCGTGCAGGGCTTCATGCCCGAGCTCGGGCTGGCGAAGGAGAACATCGTCTTCGTCTCCGGCATCGGCTGCAGCTCCCGCTTCCCGTACTACATGAACACCTACGGGATGCACTCGATCCACGGCCGCGCCCCGGCCATCGCCACCGGTCTCGCCTCCTCCCGCCGCGATCTGTCCGTCTGGGTCGTCACGGGCGACGGCGACGCTCTGTCCATCGGCGGCAACCACCTCATCCACGCGCTGCGCCGCAATGTGAACCTGAAGATCCTGCTCTTCAACAACCGGATCTACGGACTCACCAAGGGGCAGTACTCGCCCACCTCCGAGGTCGGCAAGATCACCAAGTCGACGCCGATGGGCTCGCTCGACGCCCCCTTCAACCCGGTGTCCCTGGCCATCGGCGCGGAGGCGTCCTTCGTCGCCCGTACGATCGACTCCGACCGCAAGCACCTCACGAGCGTGCTGCGCGCGGCGGCCGACCATCCGGGCACGGCGCTGGTGGAGATCTACCAGAACTGCAACATCTTCAATGACGGCGCCTTCGAGGTCCTCAAGGACAAGGACCAGGCGCAGAACGCGGTCATCCGGCTGGAGCACGGGCAGCCGATCCTCTTCGGCGCGGAAAACGACAAGGGTGTCGTACGCGACCCGGCCACGGGTGACCTCAAGGTCGTCGCGGTCACCGAGGAGAACCGGTCGCAGATCCTCGTCCACGACGCCCACGCCGCCAGCCCCACCACGGCCTTCGCACTGTCCCGCCTCGCCGACCCCGACACCCTGCACCAGACCCCCATCGGGGTACTGCGCAGCGTCGACCGGCCGGTCTACGACACGCAGATGGCCGAACAGCTCGACACCGCCGTCGAGAGAGACGGCAAGGGCGACCTGGCCGCACTGCTCGCAGGCAACGACAACTGGACGGTCGTCGGCTGACACGCCCCAGCCCTGTAGCCGGAAAGGTTTGTCGCGAGCCGGTGAACCTTTCCGGTCGCAGCACCGGGGGATACACCGGTCGGCGGCACCTCAGGGGTACTCCGAATCGCCGGACGGGCTGAATTTCGGCCCGTCCGGCGATTGCGGTCAGGGGTGCGGCCGGCCACCGCGCACCATGTGGCCATGACCCTGGACCGCCCCGCGTACCGCATCAAGCGGCGTCTGCTCGGCAGAGCGCTCACCACCGAGCGCATCAGCGAGGAGAAGCTGAACAACCGGACGGCGCTCGGGGTGCTCGCCTCCGACTGCATCAGTTCGTCCGCGTACGGCTCCGAGGAGATGCTCCGGGTCCTCGTACCCGTCGTCGGCGCCGCCGCGTTCACGCTGCTCATGCCGGTGACCGGCGCGATCCTGCTCGTACTGCTGCTTCTCACGCTCTGCTACAGCGATGTCGTGATGATCTACACCCGGGCGGGCGGATCGTACGTCGTCGCCCGGGAGAACTTCGGGCCCAATGTCGCTCAGATCGCCGCCGTGGCGCTGCTCGTCGACTACATCGTCACCGTCGCCGTCCAGGTCTCGGCCGGTACCAACGCCCTGATCTCGCTCGCCCATCTGGCCGGCAACGGCTTCACCGGCCTGGACCATCTCCAGCTGCCGGTCTCCGTCGCCGTCATCGTGCTGCTCGCGTACGGGAATCTGCGCGGGGTCCGTGAGGCCGGCCGGGCCTTCGCGCTCCCCGCGTATCTCTTCATGGCAGCCGTCGGTCTGATCCTTCTCGTCGCCGCGCTGCGCGGGCTCACGGGCGAGCTGCCGCGCGCCGATCTGCACGCCGCCGGGGTCGTGCCGCTCGGCACTCCGGGCAACGGCTGGCTCTACGGGGCCTCGCTCTTCATCGTGCTGCGCTCGTTCGCCAACGGCGGCTCGTCCCTCACCGGACTCGAAGCCATTTCCAACGGCATCTCCACGTTCCGCGCACCCCAGGGCCGCAACGCCCGCCGCACCCTCATCGCCATGAGCACGGTGCTGGGCATCCTCGTGCTCGGCGTCTCCACGCTGGCGCACTTCACGCATGCCGTCCCGTACACCGACGGCACACCGACCGTCATCGCGCAGGAGGCCCATCTCGCGTTCGGCGACGGGCCGCTCGGTACGGTCGGGCTGGTATTCGTACAGCTGGCAACCGCGCTGGTCCTCTACACCGGCGCCAACACCCCGTTCACCGGCTTCCCGTACCTCGCCAGCTTCGTCGCCGAGGACCGGTTCCTGCCCCGGGTGCTGACCCGGCGCGGGCACCGGCTGGCGTTCTCCAACGGCATCATCTCGCTGACCGTCGTCTCCCTGGCGCTGCTGCTGGTGACCGGCGCCAGCGTGGACAGGCTGGTGGCGCTGTACGCGATCGGCGTTTTCACCGCCTTCACCATGGCCGGAGCCGGCCTCACCGCGTACCACCTGCGGCGCCGGGAGCCGTATCGCAGGCTCAAGATCACGGTCAATGGGCTCGCCGCGGTCATCTCGGCCGCCGTGGTGCTGATCTTCGCCGTCACCAAGTTCACCGAGGGCGCCTGGCTGGTCGTGGTGGTCTTCCCGCTCGGGGTGTGGGCGCTCACCCGGATCAACCGCGAGTACCGGCGCGAGGCCGCCGTGCTGCAGAGCATCCAGGCTCCGGGCGCCGACCGCGCGCGGTTCCGCCGCCACATGGTCTTCGTTCTCGTCGAGACGCTCGACCTGGCGACGCTGAAGGCCCTGCGGTACGCACATGAGCTGCGCCCGGACGAGACCCGGGCGGTGCACTTCGCGATCGACGAGGCGTACGGCCGACGGCTGGCCGCCCGGTGGGAGGCCACGGCCGCCACCTCAGTGTCCCTGGAGCTGGTGCAGTGCCCGGACCGGCGGCTGCGCCATGCGATGAAGGAGCTCGCGTCCCGCACCACCGAGGACGGGGACACCTGGCTGACGGTGCTGGTGCCCCGGCGTACGTACGCCAACGTGCTCGGGAAGCTGCTGCACCGGGGCACCGGTGAGCAGATGGCCAGGACACTGGCGCAGCTGCCGCATGTGGCGGTGACGATCCTGCCGTTCGACGTCTCGCGGGCGCTGCGGACGCTGGAGGAGGGGCGCGCGCCTCAGCCGGACTGAGCCTGCTGCTTCCGGGCGTCGTACGTCTCGCGCGCCGCGTGCACGACGTCCAGGCGCCGCTCCGTCCAGCGGGCCAGTGCCCACACCTGCTCGGCGGCCTCCCGGCCCAGCTCGGTAAGCGAATAGTCCACCCGCGGTGGGATCACCGGCTTCGCGTCCCGGTGCACGAAGCCGTCGCGCTCCAGCGTCTGGAGGGTCTGGGCCAGCATCTTCTCGCTGACACCGCCGACCTCGCGGCGCAGTTCGCTGAAGCGGTACGAGCGCTCCAGCAGGGCGGCGAGGACCAGGACGCCCCAGCGGCTGGTGACGTGTTCGAGCACCAGCCGGGAGGGGCACATCTGCCGGTTCACATCGGGCTTCCTGCTCAGATCACTCACGCTCATGCCAGTACCTTACTTCAAAGTGGGTACTTTCGTTTGGTTAGTGCACCTCGTACGGTGAGTCCGCGAGCCCGAACAAGGACCAGCGCCCCCAAAGAGGAGAAACCCCATGAGCATCGTTGTCACCGGAGCCACCGGAGAGCTCGGCCGTCTCGTCATCGACCAGCTGCTCACCACCGTGCCCGCGAACGAGATCGCCGCCGTCGTCCGCAACGAGGAGAAGGCCGCCCCGCTCACCGCCCTCGGCGTCGAGCTCCGCGTCGCCGACTACGACCGCCCGGAGTCCCTCAAGGACGCCTTCCGGGCCGGTGACCGCGTCCTGCTCATCTCCGGTAGCGAGGTCGGCAAGCGCGTACCGCAGCACACCGCCGTCATCGACGCGGCCAAGGCGGCGGGCGTCGCGCAGCTCGCGTACACGGGTGTGCTGGGCGGCCCCGACGCCGACTTCCGGCTGGCCGACGAGCACAAGGTCACCGAGCAGCTGATCCTCGACTCCCGGCTGCCGCACACCTTCCTGCGCAACGGCTGGTACACCGAGAACTACACCGCCAACCTCGCCCCCGTCCTGGAGCACGGCGCCGTCGTCGCCAACGCGGGCGACGGACGGGTCGCCTCCGCCACCCGCGCCGACTACGCCGCCGCGGCAGCCGCCGTGCTGACCGGCGAGGGACACATCGGCGCGGTCTACGAGCTCAGCGGCGATGTCGCCTGGTCGTTCGCGGAATACGCGGCAGATGTCGCCAAGGCCACCGGCAAGGAGATCGCGCACAAGAACGTACCGGCCGCCGCGCACCAGAAGATCCTGGTCGGCGCCGGTCTGCCCGAGGGTTTCGCGGCGATCCTCGTCGACGTCGACGCCGCGATCGAGCGCGGACTCCTCGCCGGTACGAGCGGTGACCTCGCCCGGCTGATCGGCCGGCCGACGACGCCGCTCGCCGAGACGGTGGCCGCGGCGGTGGCTGCGGCGTAACTCCATCCCCGCCGCCGAGACGGCGGATGCGGCGCGCGTCCACTCCCCCGCACCTCACGGGCCCCATGTCATGACCGTATGGCGATACGGCTATGACATGGGAGCCTCCCGGCGCTACCGTCATGCAGTCGGCGGAGCCGTTGACACAGACATGCCGGGAGGGCCCGTGAAGGGGACAAATGAACAACGGGCCGGACTGCTGTCCGGCATCGGCGCATACGGCCTGTGGGGCATGGTCCCGCTGTTCTGGCCGTTGCTGAAACCCGCCGGCGCAATCGAGATGCTCGCCCACCGCATGGTCTGGTCCCTCGGAGTCGTCGGCATCGCGCTGCTGGTGCTGCGGCGCTGGTCCTGGATCGGTGAGCTGATACGACAGCCGAAGAAGCTCGGTCTGATAACGGTCGCGGCGGCCGTGATCACGGTCAACTGGGGTCTGTACATCTGGTCCGTGAACAACGGCCACGTCGTCGAGGCGTCGCTCGGCTATTTCATCAATCCGCTGGTCACCATCGCCATGGGCGTCCTGCTCCTCCATGAACGGCTGCGCCCCGTGCAGTGGGTGGCGGTCGGCACCAGTGTCGCGGCGGTGCTCGTGCTGGCGACCGGATACGGACAGCCGCCGTGGATCTCGTTGACACTGGCGTTCTCCTTCGCGACGTACAGCCTGGTGAAGAAGAAGGTCAATATGAGCGGCCTGGAGTCGCTCGCCGCCGAGACCGCCGTGCTGTTCCTGCCCGCGCTCGGCTATCTGCTGTGGCTGGGCGCGCAGGGCGATGCGACGTTCACCTCCGAGGGCCTCGGCCATGCGGCGCTGCTGGCCTCGGCGGGTATCGTCACCGCCGCGCCGCTCGTCCTTTTCGGGGCGGCGGCGATCCGTGTACCGCTCTCCACGCTGGGCCTGCTGCAGTATCTGGCGCCGGTCTTCCAGTTCGCCCTCGGCATCCTGTACTTCCACGAGGAGATGCCGCCGGAGCGGTGGGCCGGGTTCGCCCTGGTGTGGCTGGCGCTCACCCTGCTGACGTGGGACGCGTTCCGGACGGTGCGGCAGACGAGGGCGCAGGCGCAGACTCGCGCGGCACAGCTGGCGGCGCAGCAGACACCGACGACCGGGGATTCCGCTTCACCTTCCCCCGTCTCACAACTTTAGTTACTGAGTTGCTTTTTTAACTAGGTTACGTTTCCCTGGAGGCCCACGGAACCGCAACCGAGGAGCCTCCATGCCCACGTCCGCGCCCACCACCCAGGTACTGATCGTCGGCTCGGGTCCGACCGGCCTGACCCTGGCCTGCGATCTGGCCCGGCGTTCCATCGACGTACGGATCATTGACAAGTCCCCCGAATTTCCGCGCAGTTCACGGGCCAAGGGCCCCAACCCCCGTTCCCTGGAGGTCCTGGAGGACCTCGGCGTGGCCGACAGGGTCCTGGCCGCGGGCTCGGCACCGCTGCCCATGCGCAAGTACCGGAACGGGCTGGCGATCGCCGACACCGACCCGTTCGGGGCGTCGCACCCGACGCCGGACGCCCCGTACGGCCGGCCGTGGCTGATCGCCCAGTGGCGGCTGGAGGAGATCCTGCGGGACCGCCTGGCGGAGTACGGCGTACACGTCGAACTCGACGCGGAAGCAACTCGGTTGACGGCGGGCTCCGACTCGGTGACCGTCGGGCTCGCAGACGGCCGGAGCATCGGGGCGCGGTACGTCGTGGGCTGCGACGGCGGCCACAGCCCGGTGCGGGGGCTGCTCGGCGTGCGCTTCGAGGGGAAGACGAACGAGGAGCAGACGATGGTCTGCGGGGACGTGGAGGTGGACGGCCTCGACCGCGGCTACTGGCACCAGTGGTTCGACGAGGACGGCGCCGTGATGCTGTGCCCGATCCCGGGTACGCGGTCGGGCTGGTGGTTCCAGGCGGCGCCGGAGCGGGACCGTGAGGGAGCCCCCGTACCGCCCTCGCTGGAGAGCTTCCGGCGGCTCTTCGCCCAGCACACCGGACTGCCGGGCAGCCGCCTGACGCAGGCCACCCTGCTGTCCACGTACCGGGCCAACGAGCGCATGGCCGACCGCTACCGGGTCGGCCGCGTACTGCTGGCCGGGGACGCCGCGCATGTGCACTCCGTCGCCGGCGGGCTCGGCATGAACACCGGGATCCAGGACGCGTTCAACCTGGGCTGGAAGCTCGCCCGGGTCGTCAGCGGCGAGGCGGATCCCGGCCTGCTGGACACGTACGAGGAGGAGCGGCTGCCCGTGGCCTCCTGGGTGCTGGACATCAGCTCCGAGCGGCTGCGGGTCACGCTCGACGCCATCAGGCAGCCGGGCGGCGGCCTGGACGCGGCGGTCACCGGGGAGACCATGGGCCTCGGCCTGGGCTACCACTGGAGCTCACTCTCCCCTGCAGGCTCCACCGCCCGCCTGCGAGCGGGCGACCGCGCCCCGGACGCCCCCTGCCGCGACGCCGGAACGGGCCTGCCGACCCGCCTGTTCGAGGCGTTCGCCGGACCGCACTTCACCCTGCTGGGCTTCGGTCCGGGCGCGGCGGACGCGCTGCGGGCGACGGAGGGTGCGTACGGCGACGCGGTGCGGGTGTACGGGGTGGACGCGGGCGGCCCCGCCGGTCTGACCGACGAGGCGGGCCACGCCCGTACGGCGTACGGCATCGAGCCGGGCACCGACATCCTCGTCCTGGTCCGCCCGGACAACCACGTGGGGCTGATCGCGCCGGCCGACGACGGCCGGGCTGTCATGGACTACCTGGACCACCTGAGCAGTACGGCATTCAGGCGGCGTTGAGCGCGTCACGGTGGGCAATCCCAGAACTACCCGCCCTCGCCCGCCTGTTGTCCACCCGGACAGTGGCGGGGTGGGTCAGCAACCCCTGCGCAGCGGGGTGAAGGACAGCTTCCCGCCTTCCTCGATCTGCGTGGCCTTGTGGTGGACGGCCGCTTCGACCTCGTACCAGACATCGTCCTTGGCGGGGTTGCCCCCGACATTGTCGAGTTCGACGCACCAGCGTGCACGGCGCACGACGCGGGTGTAACTCCTGGTGCCCTGCTGGATCTTCTTGCAGTCCTTGTAGGAGTCGTCGGTGTACCAGGTCCGGGTCTTCCTGGTGCCGCCCTTGCCGGTGCTGGAGGTGTGCTTGACCTTCCTGACGCGCGTGGTGCAGCGCTCGACCATGCGCGGCCGGGTACCCGTGGCGGTCTTCCGCGTGATGTGGCGGATGTCGTCGCGCAGTCCTGAGACGGTGGTTCCGTCGCGCAGCCCCGAGTCGGCGGGGCTGCCGCCGACGACGGGCGCGGCCGAACCGCTGGGCGCGGCGGGGCTGCCGCAGGCGCTGAGCAGGGCAGCGAGGAGGCCGGCGGTGAGGGCCGGGCCTATACGGATCCGGGCCGTCGAGGTCTTGGCAGAACGCATGGACTGGCTGGGGCCGGGCGGGTTGGTCACAGGGTGCCTGTTCTGAACGGCGGGGCGGTGGGTGTTGTTGTCACCCCCGGCTGACCTGCGCGAAGGTACCCCACGGCCGACAGTGTCGATGCAGTGGCCAACGATCTGGGCCACCGGGGCGGTAGCTGCGGGTCTCTCCCTCACCACCGTCGGCCGTACGGTACGGAGCACCCCGCTCCGCAGGCAGCTCGGCGTCCCGGCCGGCTCAGAGGCGTACGCCCTGCGGGCCGGTGATGAACTCCCCATGCTCGTCCACCAGCTCGGTGTGCCGGTTCCGCCACCACAGCACGAGCTGTCGGAACGGGCCGCAGGACAGCCCAGGCGTCGGCATGAGTCCTCAGTCGGTCGTGGTGTGCCGGGCACGGTGGGCCCGTACCTTGTGGAGGTTTCCGCAGTGTTCCATCGCGTACCGGAGGCCAAGACCGCGAAGAACCGGCTCCACCTGGACGTGCACGCCGATCCGGGGCAGCGCGAGGCGGAGGTCGAGCGGCTGGTGGGGCTGGGCGCGACGGTGCTCCGCGAGATGGCGGAACAGGGCGGCACCTGGACGGTGCTCACCGATCCCGAGGGCAACGAGTTCTGCGCATAGTAACGGCAACACGCCTATGCCCGGACACCGTTGGCAGCACCGGGACCACCAGGCCCGGCGGCGTGGCGGACGGCGCGGGCACTCGCACGGGCCGCACGGACAACGTGTACGTGCAGTCCGCGTCGGGGACGACGATGAACAACGGGGCACCGCCCTTGATGCGTTCGCGGGCGGCGCCCCACCGGTCAGTCCTCCACCACGTCCTGCGGATACCAACGCAGCTCGACGGTGTTGCCGTCCGGGTCCCGGACGTACACCGACTGTGCCTCGCCCCGGGCACCGGAACGGGAGACCGGGCCCTCCAGCACGGTGAAGGTGCCCGAGTCGATGACCTCCTGCCAGTCCAGCGGCTCGACGACCAGGCAGATGTGGTCGACGTTCGATTCATGGCGCGGCCGGCCCAGCAGATCGATGATCATCGTCGGGCTGACCCGCACCGACGGAAACGGGAACTTCCCCGCCCGCCACTCGTCCACCTTGATCGGCTCCAGGCCGAGCGGACCGCAGTAGAACTCCAGGGAGCGTTCGACGTCCCGCACGTTGAGCACCAGGTGATCGAAGTCCTTGACTCTCACTCTCACTGCACAGCCTTTCAATCGCCGGGAAGCGGTTCGGTCGGGTCATTCGGGTCGGGTCGGGCCGGGCCGGGTCGGGTCAAGGAGCCGCGGGGGGCGCGGCCGGAGGCCACGGGACATCGGCCAGCAGGGGCAGGATCTCCTCCTCCTCGTAGTCGAGATGCGCGTTCAGCTCGGTGGACATCCTGCCGAGTTCCGCGCGGAAGCGCTCGGGATCGGAGGTCACGATGTCCGCCAGCAGGGCCACCAGCTCGCCCTGGATTCGGGCGACCTTGCGGTGTTCCTCCGCGAGCCGGGCGAAGGTGTCCGTCAAGTGCGGGTGATAGCGGGCGATTCCGGGGAACAGGTGCGCGTCCTCACTGGTGTGGTGGAACTCCAAGGACTGGCAGAACGCCAGGCAGCGCTGCCTGATCTGCAGCCCGAGGCCCGGGGCCGGTGGTACGCCGGGACCCCGGTGGGCGGCCCGTGTGGCGAAGTGGCTGTCCACCTCCGCCTTCACCTGACGCAGCTGGGCCCGCAGCCAGGTGTGGACTTCCATCACCTTGTCGGCGAGGGTGCTGACGTCGCGCGGAGCCTCCCAGCCATCGGGCTCGGCGCGCTCCAGCACCACGACCGGCAGGGGCCGGGTGGTCCTGGCCTGGTAGTCGCCGTATCCGGGCGCCGCTTTCACGGCGTGCGCGAACAGTTCCCCGCGCCGCGCCCCCTCTGCGGGGACCGCGAGGGCCTGGAAGGTACGGGTACCGACCTCCACCCGCACCACGGGGTGGGCGAGCAGGTTGTGGTACCAGTCGGGGTGGTTCGGGGCGCCGAGGTTGGAGCCGACGATCAGCAGCGAATCGCCGTGGCGGACATAGCCGAGGGGGGTGGTGGTCTCCTTCCCCGACCTCGCGCCGGTGGTCGTCAGCAGGAGCAGGTCGCCGCCCTCGAAGGGGCCACCGACCTTCCCTGCATTGGCGCGGAACTCCTCGATGACTGATTGATTGAAGGATGTGGGCATAAGGTTCTGGGTCTCCGGAGGAGCAGGTGCGGCCAGAGCGGCAGTGACCTGCGGGAATGGGTGATGGCCGTGGCAGCGCCGCGTGCCGGTTCCGCACAGCGGCGTGGCGGACGGCAACACATGACGGTGCACGGTGCCGTAAAGGCGAAAAGGGCGGGACGACGTGCGGCTGCTGCGCTACGTCAGATGCAGGGTGCGGAGCAGGAACTCATGACGGACCCCTTGCGTGAAGGGTGTTCGCCCGACCACCGGCCGGCCCACTGCTCTTTGGCCGGCGTCACGCGACACCGCGTTCATTACACGCACCCGACAGCCGGCTGTCAACGCGCAGACGCCGACGCATCGACCGTTCGCGCAGGTCAGCGCCGTCCGCCGGAATGCGGATTTCCCTAGGCTTGCGCCATGCCCACCCCACCCGCGTATGCCCTCGTCGCCACGGACCTGGACGGCACGCTGTTGCGCCGCGACGACACCGTGAGTCCCCGCACCCGTGCCGCGCTCGCCCTGGCCGCACGGGCCGGGGCCCGGCATCTCGTGGTCACCGGGCGGCCCGTGCCCGGCATACGAGGGCTGCTCGCCGGACTGGGCTACCGGGGGCCGGCGGTCTGCGGGCAGGGGGCCCAGCTGTACGACGCCGGGTCCGGGCGCATAGTACGTGCGGTCACCCTGGACCGGGAGGCCGCCGATACCGCACTCGGCAAGATCGAGGCCCAGGTGGGACCGGTCCACGCGGCCGTGGACCAGGACGGGGCCGAGGGCCGCACGCTGATCGAGCCCGGATACCTGATGCCCCACCCCACGCTCCCCGCCCAACGGACACGTCATCGCCACGAGTTGTGGTCCGCACCCGTCATCAAGGTCCTTATCCGGCACCCGGAGCTCACGGACGAAGCGCTGGCAGAGGCGGCCCGTACGGCAGTCGGCGATCTCGCCACCGTCACCCACTCCGGCCCCGGCACCGTCGAACTGCAGCCGTACGGCGTCGACAAGGGAAGCGGGCTCGCGCTGGCAGCCGATTTCCTGGGTGTGGACGCGGACACCTCGATCGCCTTCGGGGACATGCCCAACGACCTGCCGATGTTCCGCACGGCCGGGTACGGCGTCGCGATGGCCAATGCCCATCCGGACCTACGGGCCGCGGCGGACGAGGTGACGGCGTCGAACGAGGGCGACGGCGTGGCGGAGGTGCTGGAGCGGGTGTACGGATCACGCTGATCGTTCCACAAGCGGTTCTCAGCCATTCCCGCCCTCCGGCGGGAGCACCTCCGGAACCTCCGGAACCTCTGGCGCATCCGGCACCCCCAGCGCCCGCAGCACATGCGCGACCAGTGCCGCGATCGTCCCCTCGTCCTGCACCGGTTTGCGCAGCACAGTGCGGTAGTACACCGGTGCGTAGAGCATCTCCACCGCCAGCGGAAGATCGGCGTCCGGCGGGATCTGGCCCTGCTCCTGGGCTCGGCGCAGGCGGTCGACCGCCTCGCCGAAGCGGGGGTCGACCAGCTTCGTTCTGACTGTTTCCGCGAGTACATCGTCGTGGTGGACCTCGGAGAGAATCCCGGCGTACGCGGGGCCGTAGGGCGGCGTGGAGAGCAGCTTCACCGCGCCCATCACATTGGCCCGCAGGTCGGCGGCGATGTCGCCGGTGTCGACGAACGGTATCGTGCCGACCAGTGCGTCGGTGAACGCCTCCAGCATCACCGCACTCTTTGACGGCCACCAGCGGTAGATCGTCTTCTTGCTGACACCCGCTCTGGCCGCGATGGCCTCGATCGTGACGCGGCCGTACCCCTTCTCCGTGCACAGTTCGAGGGCGGCTTCCAGAGTCGCCCGTCGTGATCTCTCGCTGCGACGCAGTGAACTCGGCGATGTGATCATTTGGTGAGCATAGGTGTATTTGAGCCAATCCTTGTTGACAGTCCGTCGCCAGAAGTCGAACAATACTGACGCGGAAACGGAACGTGCCGTGTCGCATCGTTCCCGCTGTTCGCACCGTTCGTGCCGTTCGTGCCGCGACGAGCCGATCGGGGGACGGCTTGCCCGGCCGACGGCACGAGCGCGACGCGCCGTGCGTCAGGCGGTGATGTCCTTCGCCGTGAAGCGGGCCCAGGCCGCCGAGCCGAACACCGCCGCGTACAAACCCTGCAGCCCCAGGTTCTTGACCACCTCCTCCCAGTACACAGGGTCGCGCAGCAGGTCCGCGTACGACATCCAGTAGTGCGGGAAGAGATACGGATGGATGCCGCTCAACTGCGGGATCGTGTCCACGATCTGCACGGTGATCAGCAGCCCGACGGTGGCGGCCATGGCCGCGATCCCGCTGCTGGTGAGGGTGGAGACGAACAGGCCGATCGCCGCGAATCCGATCAGTGACGCCGCGACCACCACCGCGACCAGTCCGGCCCGCGCCAGCCCTTCGGCAAACCCGATCCGGGTCCCCGAGATGGTGGTGACCTCACCCACCGGGAACAGCAGCGCGCCCACGGCGAGCGCCGAGAGGGCCACGACCAGGGTCGCGACCAGGCAGAACGTGAGGACGGAGGCGTACTTCGTCAGCAGCAGCCGGGTCCGGCCCGCCGGGGCGACCAGCAGATAGCGCAGGGTGCCGGCGTTGGCCTCGCCCGCGATCGAGTCGCCCGCGACGACCCCGACTGCCATCGGGAGGAAGACCGGGAGCGTCACGGCGAGGGCCGCGAAGACCAGGAACAGGCCGTTGTTGGTGACCTGGGAGAGGAACGCGGGGCCTCCCCCGCCACCGCCCGGTCCGGGCGAGGAGCCGTGGTTCGTCTCGATCTTCACCGCGATCCCGATCAGCACGGGAACGGCGCCCAGCACCCCGAGCAGTGCGAGGGTGCGCCAGCGGCGGAGCGTGGTGGTCAGTTCGGAGCGGAGGATTCCGAGGGTCCACAGCGGATTGCGGACCCTGCCCGCCCCTGCGATTGCGGCTTCAGCCTGCGACATCGAAACCCTCTCCGGTGAGTGCGACAAAGGCGTCCTCCAACGAGGCCCGTTCGACGCCGAAGGACCGCAGGCGTACGCCGGCGTGCACCAGCGCCGCGCTGAGGTCCGCGAGTTCGACGTCGACCGGCGGGGCCTCGGCGCTCACCCGGTCGCCGTCGACCGTGATGCCGGTGACGCCCAGCTCCTTGAGGACGCGGGCGGCTTCACCCGGGTCGGGGGTGGTGACGGCCAGTCGGCCGCGCGCCCCTGCCGCCAGGTCCGCGACCGGGCCCTGGGTGATCAGCCGGCCCCTGGCCATCACCGCGGCATGGGTGCAGACCTGCTCGATCTCGTCGAGGAGGTGGGAGGAGAGGAAGACGGTGGTGCCCTCCGCAGCCAGTTCCCTGACCAGGGTGCGGATCTCGCGCATGCCCTGCGGGTCCAGGCCGTTGGTCGGCTCGTCAAGCACGAGCAGGCGGCGCGGCTGGAGCAGGGCGGCAGCGAGACCGAGGCGCTGCTTCATGCCGAGCGAGTACGCCCTGGCCTTCTTGCCGGCCGCCGCGGCCAGCCCGACCCGGTCCAGGGCCTGCCCGACCCGGGCCCGGCGGGTGCGCGGATCGGCGGTCGGGTCGGCACAGTCGTAGCGCAGCAGATTGTCCCGGCCGCTCAGGAAGCCGTACAGCGCGGGCCCCTCGATCAAGGCTCCGACCTGCGGGAGCACGGCGCGCGCCGCGCCCGGCATGGAGTGGCCGAGGACCTTTGCGGTGCCGGACGTCGGGTCGATCAGGCCCATCAGCATCCGGATGGTCGTGGTCTTCCCGGAGCCGTTGGGGCCGAGAAATCCGAAGACGCTGCCGCCGGGAACGCTGAGGTCGAGGCCGTCGACGGCGAGTTGGCCGCCGCGGTACCGCTTGGTGAGGCCCCGCGTCTCGATCACGGCCCCGGACTCGGTCACCGCCCTCGGCTCAGTCAGGGTCCCAGGCTCTGTCATGCGTACTCCCCATGGGTCGGGTAGGGCCTGTCCGGCGGATCGGGGCCGGGCAGCGCCTCAGAGCCTGTCGGGCGACCTCTGGCCGATCCAGAGGCCGCCCTCCGAGGCGAATGACATATTCGGGGCGAAGTAGTAGAAGTCCGACAC
>NZ_JBEOVN010000128.1:0-22251 GCF_040295565.1 Streptomyces sp. NPDC002785
CACCACGTGATCATTCCGGGGCCGTCGCCATGCCCGGAAGGCAGATCACGACCGTCACGCATCACGCATGATCAGCCACCCGACAGGCTCTCAGGGGCGTACGGGTGGACGCCCGGCCGTCATGGACGCGGACAAGCTCGCTGCGGACAAGGCCCGCCGCGCCAAGCGCGAGAGCGCCACCGCCATTGCCAAGGCACTCGGGGTCTCCCGCGCCACGCTGTACCGGGCGCTGAACGACGGCGAGTAGCCCGTACCGATCCGAGAGGCCGTCTACCGATGTGGTGGACGGTCTTTCTGTTGCGCGACCCCCGAGGGAGGGACGTTGCGAAGTTCAGCCCTCATCCCCCTGGCGACCCTGGCCCCAGCACGACGTACGCGCCCTGGGTGCGGTGTCGTTTTTGTGGCCGTGCCTCGCGCTGACCAGCGGGAACCGTACGCGCAGCACCCGAGAACGACCCCGTGAAGGGGTGGGAAAGGCCCCTGAACCACCCTGATCGGGGACCGGAAGGTGATGGCACCCCTGCCTGTGTACGGCTTTCCAGACCGATCACACGAACGGTCCGCTCGGGCGTAGCTTTTGACGCATGGCTATTGAGCACATGGGCGACCGCATGGCCCGGCTGCGCCGCCTCGCCGACCTCACGCAAGAAGGGCTTGCCGAGCGGTCCGGAGTGTCTGTGGACGTGATCCGGAAGTTGGAGCAGCGCCGGAAGCACAGTGCGCGGCTGCCCACGCTTCACTTACTCGCCAAGGGGCTTGGGGTGGAGCTGACAGCCTTGCTGGGTGATCCGCCGGCCGTTCCATCCAGCGGTGATGTGGACCCGCCGCAACTCGTAGCCGTCCGCCGGGCGATCATGCCGCCCCTGTTCGCTCCCCCGATGGAGCCCACGGGCGCGGAACGGCTCTCCCCCGCCCTTCTGCGGGCCGAACTCGCTGACGGGTGGACCTTGTACCACTCGGCTGAGTTCGGCCGCCTGATGGACGTGCTGCCGGGCATCATCGCGGACGCTCGTCTACTCGCTGCGGTGGGCAACGCCGATGAGCGCGCAGCCGGTCAAGCTGCACTCGGCAAGGGGCTGCAACTGGGTGGGCACCTTGCCATCCGGCTCGGCAAGACGGACCTTGCCCTTGCCGCCCTGGAACGGGCCTACGCTGCCGCCGGGGATTCCTCGGACCCGTTGCTTGCCCCCATGGTCAGCAACTCCGTGGCATGGGCCTATCAGCGGCAGGCACGCTTGGACGACGCTCGGAACCTGGCCGTGTACGCGGCTGACGGAGTGGAGCGGGAGCACTCGGCCGCGGCGGAGGGTGTCCGTGTCTGGGGTGGGCTGCTCATGTCCGCAGCAACGTCCTACGCACGCAGCGACGACTACGACACGGCGAACCTGATGATGCGCACGGCGGAGCGTGCCGCCGGTCGCCTGGCCAAGCTGCCGCCCCCGGCGGACGGGAGGCTTGTCTCGGTGTTCAGCCGGTCGTCCGTCCGCATCGAACGGGTTCGCCTCGCTGTCCAGCACGAGCGGCCCGAGGAAGCACTGACGCTGGCCAAAGGGATAAGGCTGAGCGCCGACACTCCGCCCTCATGGCGTACGTGGCTGTTCCTGGACGTGGCTCGGGCCTACACGGACGTAGGGGATGCCGAGGGGGCCGTGAAGGCTTTGGAGTCGCTGAGACGGGTTGCCCCTGGATGGATGCGGCACCACACCCTGGCCGTGGCGATCGTGACAGACCTGTGGGCCGGCACCGCTCGTCCGGTCGGGCTGCGCAAGCTTGCTCAGTTCCTCGGGGTCACTGAATAGCGTCGCCAGAGTAGGACGTTGCGTCCCTGTAGCCGCTGAACGCCCGCAGGGAGGATCGCCATACCGACATCGAGGGGACGGCGGAACATGGCGACCAGCAGCACAACGGACGCGCGGCAGTGGGAGTACGAAACGTTTGCACCGAAGGGCGAGAGGTGCCCCGCGTGTCTCAAGCCCATCGGCACTCTTGATCGCTGTCGGCGCGGAACCATCGAAAGGCCGGACGGGGCTGACGTGGTCGTGTACCGGCACCTGGACTGCTGCGACCCGCAGGGACCCGACCGCAGCAAGAAGCGGTGACCGCCCCCGTGAGGCTGGGGAGCCGTCGTGCGCACCCATTACCGGACCCGGAGCTGGTGAGCCTCATAGATGATCCGGAAGGGCCGTACGCGGGCTCCCCCGAGGGATGGTGGACGCAGTACGGGGGCGCACTGAACGCGCGCTCTGGCGTGGTCTACTTTCCGCCCGGCAGCAGCCCGCCCCGCCGAGTCTGGGACGAGTCGGCCACCTGAGTTCCGCCGTTCCCGTAACCGTGGCGGCGCGGGACGGTGGGGGCGGGAGAAAGAGCGAGGCCCCGGTCCGGATTCGTAGGCATCCAGGCCGGGGCTTCCTCATGTAATCAGAGGTGCACTCTCGATGGAGGTGAACATGGCGTCCGTACGGTTGGGCAGCCCGGACTCGCGGACGACCCGGACGGCGTCGGCGACGTACTCGCCGACGTCCTCACCGACGCCGAGCGGACTGACCGAGAACGCGACGATCACGCGCTGACCACGCCTTCCCTGCGGGCGCGGGCGGCGATGACACCGTCGGCCTCGTAGCGCTTGAGCACCTTGTCGCCGTACAGCCCGCCGAACGGCAGCAGGGCGAGCAGGAAGAAGAACGCGATGCGCTTCAGCGGCCACTTGGTCTTGGACCAGACGTCGAGGAGCAGGACGGCGTAGATCACGAAGAGCACGCCGTGCAGGATGCCGAGCGGCATCATCAGGAAGTCGATGTCCGAGACCCGGCTGAGGATCGAGCCAAAGATGATCAGCGCCGGGAAGGAGAGCGCCTCGGGAATCGAGATGAGGCGCAGCCGGTGCAGGGCGGTAGCGGTCTTGATGTCCACGGGGGCACCTTCGGTGGGAGGATCGCGACAGCTTGTGAATACAGGCACAAGCGCAACCCATTGTGGCATCGACAGTGGCGGTACTCGGTGGCGGGGGCGGTATGTGTCGCTCGTCACGTCCCGCCGCCGCGTGCGCCGTCCGCCACGCTCCCGTACCGGGTACGTCCCGATTGCGCAGGGGTCCCGTACCGGATGCGTATCAGGGGCGGTTCAGGGTGCTGATTCCTCCCTGAGGCTCTGTCCCGGCAGGGGCCCTGCCGCTACCGTCACACCGTGGCAATGTTCCGACTCCAAGGCAGCAGAACGCTCGCCGTAGACCTGACCGGCGACGCCGTAAAGGCGAAGAACGGCTCGATGGTCGCATACGACGGCCGGATGACGTTCAAGAAGATGACCGGCGGCGGCGACGGCCTGCGCGGCATGGTGACCCGCCGGCTGACCGGCGAACAGATGACCGTGATGGAGGTGAAGGGGCAGGGCACCTGCTACTTCGCCGACCGCGCGAGCGAGATCAGCCTCGTCTCGCTGCACGGCGACAAGCTCTATGTCGAGGCGAGCAATCTGCTCTGCACCGACGCCGGGCTGCGCACCGGAACCACCTTCACCGGTCTGCGTGGCGGGGCGAGCGGCAACGGCCTGTTCACCACCACCGTCGAGGGCACCGGCCAGGCGGCGATCACGTCGGACGGTTCGGCGGTGGCGCTGCGGGTCTCGGCGCAGTACCCGCTGTTCGTCGACCCGGGCGCCTACATCGCCCATCAGGGCAATCTGCGACAGCACCTCCAGTCCGGGGTGAATTTCCGGACGCTGATAGGTGAGGGCTCGGGCGAGGCCTTCCAGATGCGGTTCGAGGGCGAGGGTCTCGTCTACGTCCAGCCGAGCGAGCGGAACACCATCGGGGGCGATGTCTGATGCCGTTCCGTGAGATCAACTCGAAGATGGTCGAGGCGACGGTGCTCCCCGGCCAGAAGATGTACAGCCAGCGCGGCGCGATGCTCGCGTACCGCGGCGACGTGTCGTTCACGCCGAACATCCAGGGCGGCCAGGGCGGCGTGATGTCGATGATCGGCCGACGGGTGGCGGGCGAGGCGACCCCGCTGATGACGGTCGAAGGCAGTGGCACGGTGATGTTCGGCCACGGCGGCCATCACATCCAGGTGATCGATCTGTCCGGCGACACCCTGTACGTGGAGGCCGACCGGCTGCTCGCGTTCGACGGGACGCTGCAGCAGGGCACGATGTTCATGGGTTCGCAGGGCGGAGTGATGGGCATGGTGCGCGGTCAGGTGACCGGGCAGGGGCTGTTCACCACCACCCTCAAGGGGCATGGCGCGGTCGCGGTGATGGCGCACGGCGGGGTGATCGAGCTGCCGATCACGCCGGGCCGCGAGGTGCATGTGGACCCGCAGGCGTATGTCGCCCACCACGGCGACGTACGCAACAAGCTCTCCACCGCGCTCGGCTGGAGGGACATGGTGGGGCGCGGCTCCGGCGAGGCGTTCCAGCTGGAGCTGAGCGGCAGTGGCGCGGTGTACGTCCAGGCCTCGGAGGAGAAGCTGTGAGCACGCCCATGGTCTTCGACCCGATGACGCTGCCGTCGGACGACAACGTCAACTCGTACATCTTCTGCGTGGAGCTGAAGGGCAGCCAGTGGTTCCTGCAGAAGGGCAAGATGATCGCCTATTACGGGCGGATCGACTTCAACGGCATCGGCCACGGCCGCTTCGAGCGGCTGATCCGTACGAGTTTCCACTCGCCGCTGCACGCGAGCGACTGGGTGGTGGCCGAGGGCAGCGGCAAGATGCTCCTCGCCGACCGGGCCTTCGATGTGAACTCGTACGACCTGGACGACGGGAATCTGACGATCCGGTCCGGCAACCTCCTTGCCTACCAGCCGACGCTGGCACTGAAGCAGTCCATCGTGCCGGGCTTTCTGACACTGATCGGTACGGGGAAGTTCGTGGCCGCGTCCAACGGTCCGGTGGTCTTCATGGAGCCGCCGCTGCGGGTCGATCCGCAGGCCCTGGTCGGCTGGGCGGACTGTCCCTCGCCGTGCCACCACTACGACCACGGTTATATGACGGGGGTGCTGGGCGGGCTGCGGTCGATGACGGGCCTGGGCGGCACCTCGGGCGAGGAGCACCAGTTCGAGTTCGTCGGGGCGGGTACGGTGCTGCTCCAGTCGACCGAGATCCTGATGCCCGAGCAGCCGACGGGGGAGACACCGGCGCAGGCCGGTGTGCCGGGTGGTGCGGGTCAACCTGGCTCCGCACCCCGTCTGCCCGGTCAGTTCGGGAACCTCCAACGCCGCTTCGGTTTGTGAACGGTAGTCTGCGGAGTGTGACGTCGAACGTCCGCACTGCGCAGCCGAGCCCGTCTCCGAGCGGGTTCCGGGCGTCACGCATCCTCACCTCGTCCGGCTTTCAACTTCTTAGGTAGAATCCATATATGGAGACCGAGACGGCCACTCGCTGGCTGAATGACGCGGAGCAGTGCGCCTGGCGCACCCACCTGGACGTCAGCAGGCTGCTGATGCACCAGCTGGAGAAGGACCTCCAGCCGTTCGGCCTGACCAACAACGACTACGAGATCCTGGTCAACCTCTCGGAGTCGGACGACCAGCGCATGCGGATGAGCGACCTCGCCGCCGCGACGCTGCAGTCCAAGAGCAGGCTCTCGCACCAGATCACCCGCATGGAGAACGCGGGACTGGTCCGCAGGGTGAACTGCGAGTCGGACCGGCGCGGACTGTACGCGGTCCTCACCGAGGACGGTGCGGAGACGATGCGGAAGGTGGCGCCGCACCACGTGGCGTCGGTGCGCAAGCACTTCATGGACCTGTTGACGCCGGAGACACTGGCGGACCTGTACACGGCGCTGGCCCCGGTCGCGGACCATCTGCGGGGGCGCCGCGGCAAGGCGTGACCTGCGGGGCCTGCGGGGCGGGGGCGGCGTTCAGCCGGTGCCCGGCAGCCACAGCTCGAACCGCGCTGCCCTCCGGCGCAGCGTCCACGGCCAGTCGGCCGCCGTGCCGGACTGCGACATCAGGCCGAGACCGGGCGCCGTTCAGTGCCACGGTGACCACCGGCGAGCCGGAGCCGCTGCCCCGGCGCCGCAGCAGCGCCCTGATCCTGGCCACCAGCACCACGTACGAGAAAGGCCCCCCGTCTCGCGGGCCGCGGCGGTCGATGCCGCGCTCAAGGCGACGCGCGGGACGGTGACCTCGATCCGGCCTGGACACAGCGACGGCCGGAGCGGCAAGGCGCCGCACCGGGACGTCGACGTCCGGGGCAAGGAGGGCAAGCAGCACGGGCTGAACGTCGAACGCGAAAACCGCGAAGGTCACGGCGGACAGGTCGGACAGCGGTGGTCACGGGGACGAGCGGGGCGACCACCAGGAGCACGACGGTCGACGGTCACGACCGGGATGACGACTGAGGCGGCTTTCCGGTGGGGGTCAGGGCGCATAGCTCAGGACCGTCCCGTCCTTGAAGGCCAGGAAGAGAACGTTCCCCCGCGCGACGAGCGAGATGTAGCGGAGTCGGCCGGGCCCCGGCCTCACGGTGCAGGCACGCCTCGATCACCTCACGCAACTGCGGTGGTACGCCGGACAGTTCGGCCTCGCCCCGGGAGATCCGGAAGATCACGGCCGCCATGTCGGAGTCGTCGAACGGCCCCCGCCCGGTCGCTGCGAAGGCAAGCACCGCGCCGAGACAGAACACGTCGGACGCCGGTACGAGCGAGCGCGAGCCGTTGACGTGCTCGGGCGATATGTAACCGGGGCTGCCCACCACGACACCGGTCCGGGTCAGCTGGGTGGCATCGAACGCCTGGGCGATCCCGAAGTCGATCACCTTCGGGCCGTCGGCGCCGAGCAGCACATTGCCGGGCTTGAGGTCGCGGTGGAGTACGCGTACGGCGTGCATGTCGGCGAGCGCGCGGGCGAGGCCGGCACCCATCTC
This sequence comes from Streptomyces sp. NPDC002785, assembly GCF_040295565.1. Lineage (NCBI taxonomy): Bacteria > Bacillati > Actinomycetota > Actinomycetes > Kitasatosporales > Streptomycetaceae > Streptomyces > Streptomyces sp. NPDC002785. Next base: position 6,873 of record NZ_JBEOVN010000128.1, read on the forward strand.
CCGTACGACCGGTTCGGGCATCGGCCCGCCGCGGGTCACCGCCTCGGCGAGCGAGGGGCCGGGGACGTACTCGGTCGCCAGCCAGGGCAGCCGGCCACTCGCGTCGCCGCCGACAAGGGCCACGGTGTGCGGACTGCGGACGGCACCCGCCGCGTCGATCTCACGGCGGAAACGGATCCGGAAGCCGTCGTCGAGGTCGAGATCCGGACGCACGGTCTTCAGCGCGACCAGCCCGGCGAGGGTGTCCCGCGCACCGGCCGGCCGGGCCAGGTACACCTCGCCCATGCCGCCCGCGCCCAGCAGTCCCAGAAGCTGGTACGGGCCGATCAGCCTGGCCCGGCCGGGGGGAAGCGGCTCGATCACTGCTCGGCTCCTCGGTCGGTCGGACGGTTCACTCGGGCAGCGGCACGGAGACGGTGGTGCCGTCGTCGTACACGACATGGACGACGCCGCCGACCGGCAGTACCTGCGGGTCGAGCAGTTCCTTGCCGAGATCGATGCCGTCGGGGACGGGGTCGTACGTCGGTGTCCTGCTCGGGCCCGGGGCGCCCGGAAGCCGGGTCTTCACCAGGGCGCCCAGGGCGCCGTCGCGGCGGATCGGGACCGTGTACAGCATGGTGCTGTCGGCCCAGACCACGGTGCCGGCGACGATCATCGGGTCGGAGGCCGGGTTGCTCATGCCCTGCGCCACCTTCCCGCCGAGCGGGAACCGGCCGAGCGCCCGACCGCTGTCACGGCCCACGACGACCATCTCGTCGGGCGTGTCCGGCACGTATTTGCTGCCTCTGCGGAACGTGATCACTTGATCGCCGAGCGCGGTCAGTCTCGCCTCGGCGACCAGCCCGGGATCCAGCGGCAGCCGCCCCTGCGCCTCGAGTGTCCCCGCCGCGAACCGCAGCACGGTCATGTCCTCGCTGAAGCCGGAAGGGTCGTCGTTGGTGACGTAGTTCGCGCAGAAGGCGGAACGACCCCTCACCCGGAGCTCTCCGCAGCCCGAGTTGTTCCCGCTGCCTGCCCCCTGCACGGCCTCGCCGCCGGCCGTGCCCAGCAAGGTGCCGTCCTTCGGCCGGAACGCCTTCGGCGCGTCCTCGCCGATCGCGTACACCACCGTGCCGTCGGTGGCGACCGGCCAGAAGTTGCCCTTCTGCGCGTTGGAGATGTCCTGCGGGGCGAGCGGCCGCTGCCACTTCCGGACGCCGCTCTTCAAGTCGTAGGCGGCGAGCGACGCGCCCTCGGGCGTCACCGTGGTCGCGGCGAGGACCAGGCCGTCGACGACGACCGGCGCGCTGTCCAGGTCGTGCGCGCCGCCGGACCGGGTCTCCCAACGGACCGTGCCGGTCTTCGCGTCCAGCGACTGCAGCCGTCCGGCCGCGGCGAGCAGCACGGTGTCGTCGTACACGGTGGGCCGGGTGGCGTCGGCCGGCATGAAGAACTGACCGCGGGGCCCCCAGCCCGCCGCGCGTGAGGACTGTCCGGTGTCGAGCGTCCACATCCGGTGGCCGTCGGCCGCCGACAACGCCTCGTACGTGCCGTCGGTGAGCCGGCAGGCGATCACGTCACGGCCTGCGGAGCAACCGATCGGCGGCTGGGCGAACTTGCCCTTCCAGGACTTCTTCCAGCCCGTCGGGCGGACGCCACGGCCGTACGGGACCGTGCCGGAGCCGTCCGGGCCGCCGTTCTCGTCCACACCGGCCGTGATCCTGGGGGCTGCGGGTGAACCGCCACCGGGGGGAGCCTCGTTGGGGGTGACGCGGTGGTTGCGCCAGGCCAGAATGCCCCCGGTGGCCGCGCCCAGCACGATCAGCGTGGCAAGGGCGGCACCCAGGGCCCGGCGGGAGCGGCGCGGGGGCGGGGCGAGGCCGGGGCCCTGAGTGGGCGCGATGTGCAGACCCGGGGTGAAGTCGGTTCCCAGGGTGGGAAGTCGGTGGGGTGCGACGCGGCTTCCGGTGGCCGCCTCGGTCGGTGTGTATCCGGGCAGCAGCGGCCCGCCCAGCGCCATGACCCGGGCCAGTTCGCGCTCGTACTCGACGATGTGCTGCACCACCGGCTCCGGCCACCGCTCGGCCGAGTCGGGGGCGAGCCGCTGCGCGAGTTCCGCGGCGGTGGGGCGCACGGCAGGGTCGGCGGCCAGGCAGTCCTCCAGAACGGTACGGAGCGCCTCGGGCACCTCGTCGAGATCGGCCTCGACGTACTTGACCCGGTAGAGCACGGCGGCGACCGGGCCGTCACCGAAGGGATCGCGTCCGGTGGCGGCGAAGCAGAGCACGGAGGCGAGGCAGAAGACATCGGAGGCGCAGACGACGCGTCCGCTGCCCGCCACATGCTCCGGGGACATAAAGGCGGGGCTGCCGACCATGCGGCTGGTGGTGGTCAGCGGGGTCGCGCCGGTGTCCCGGGCGATGCCGAAGTCGATGAGTCGCGGACCGTCCGCCGCGAGCATCACGTTGCCGGGCTTCACATCACGGTGGACGATCCCGGCCGCGTGGACCGCCGCCAGCGCGCGGGCCAGCCCGGCGCCGAGCATCCGTACCTCGGCCTCGTCCATCGCGCCCGCGCCCCGGACGGCGGCGGACAGCGTCGGTCCGGCCACGTACCCGGTGGCGAGCCAGGGCACTTCGGCGTCGGCGTCCCCGTCGAGCAGTTGGGCAAGATGGGGGCCGACGACGGACCGGGCGACGGTGATCTCACGGCGGAAGCGGTTGCGGAAGGCGGGGTCACGGGCCACGTCACGGCGGACCGTCTTGACGGCGACCGGTTCGCCACCGTCGTCCCGGACACCGAGGAACACCTCGCCCATGCCGCCCGCACCGAGCCGGGCCCGTATCCCGTAGGGCCTGATCCGTCTGGGCGAGTCCTCCCGCAGCGGACCCAACATGCGTCACTCCCCCCGTCGGTACGCATGAAACGCCGGACACCCAGTGCGCGTATCCGGCCGTAATCCTGCCACGGAACACGTCACCGACCGCAGTGCCGGACAGTATGAAAAGCGCACGCCCGGACCGCCGCTGACGCGTCCTCAGCAGTCAGCGACAAGGACGCGTGGTGCGACGGTTCCGGGGTGGCGGCGTACAGACACTGCCGAACGGACCCGGGAGCGACCCGCACGCCGCCCCGGGCACCGTCCCGTCAGGCCTCGGTGAGCCCTGCCACGAGCTCGTCCGCCGCCGCGTACGGATCGAGGCTCCCCGCCACGATGCGTTCGGCGAGCGCGCCGATGTGGCGGTCGCCGTGCAGATCGCCGATGCGCTCGCGCAGCCGTGTGACGGCGATCGTCTCGACCTCGTGGGCCGCACGGGCCATGCGCCGCTCGGCGAGCACTCCGTGTTCCTCCATCCACGCCCGGTGCTTCTCCAGCGCCTCGACGACCTCGTCGATGCCCTCGCCCCGGGCGGCGACCGTCTTCACGATCGGCGGCCGCCAGTCGCCGGGGCCGCGGGACTCGCCGAGGCCCAGCATGTGGTTGAGCTCGCGCGCGGTGGCGTCCGCGCCGTCCCGGTCGGCCTTGTTGACGACGTACACATCGCCGATCTCCAGGATTCCGGCCTTCGCCGCCTGGATGCCGTCGCCCATGCCGGGCGCCAGCAGGACGACGGAGGTGTCGGCCTGGGAGGCGATCTCCACCTCCGACTGGCCGACGCCGACCGTCTCCACCAGGATCACTTCGCAGCCCGCGGCGTCCAGCACCCGGATCGCCTGCGGCGCCGACCAGGCGAGGCCACCCAGGTGCCCGCGAGTGGCCATGGAGCGGATGTAGACGCCCGGGTCGGAGGCGTGCTCCGACATCCGTACCCGGTCTCCGAGGAGCGCCCCGCCGGAGAAGGGCGAGGACGGGTCGACAGCCAGGACGCCGACCCGCTTGCCGGCCCGCCGGTACGCCGAGACCAGCGCCGACGTCGATGTCGACTTGCCGACACCGGGCGAACCGGTCAGGCCGACGACGTACGCGTTGCCCGTCAGCGGCGCCAGGGCCGCCATCACCTCGCGCAGCTGCGGCGAAGCCCCCTCCACCAGGGAGATGAGCCGGGCCACGGCCCGCGGCCGGCCCGCACGGGCCTGCTCGACCAGGGTGGGGACGTCCACCATCACCGCTCCGTTCACTCGCTGCGTGCTCTACGTGTACTACGTACTGCTTGCCCGGGCCGTTCCTACCTGGGGACGCGGATGATCAGTGCGTCGCCCTGACCGCCGCCGCCGCACAGCGCCGCGGCACCGGTGCCACCGCCGCGCCGCTTCAGCTCCAGCGCCAGATGCAGCACCAGACGGGCGCCGGACATGCCGATCGGGTGGCCCAGTGCGATGGCGCCGCCGTTGACATTCACCTTGTCCGGGGTGACGCCGAGGTCCTTCATCGACTGGACGGCGACCGCCGCGAACGCCTCGTTGATCTCGATGAGGTCGAGGTCCTCAACCTCCAGGCCGTCCTTCTTCAGGGCGTGCTTGATGGCGTTGGACGGCTGCGACTGGAGCGAGTTGTCCGGGCCCGCCACGTTGCCGTGGGCGCCGATCTCGGCGATCCAGTCCAGGCCCAGCTCCTCGGCCTTGGTCTTGCTCATGACGACGACCGCGGCGGCGCCGTCGGAGATCTGCGAGGAGGTGCCCGCGGTGATCGTGCCGTCCTTGGTGAAGGCCGGGCGCAGCTTGCCGAGGGACTGGGCGGTCGTCTCCGGGCGGATGCCCTCGTCCTTGGAGAAGAGGACCGGGTCGCCCTTGCGCTGCGGGATCTCGACCGGGGTGATCTCGGCCTCGAAGACGGCGTTCTTCTGGGCGGAGGCGGCGCGCTGGTGGGAGAGGGCGCCGATCTCGTCCTGTTCGGCGCGGGCCAGACCCAGACGGGTGTTGTGCTTCTCGGTGGACTCACCCATCGGGATGTTCTCGTAGGCGTCGGTCAGACCGTCGTACGCCATGGAGTCGAGCATCTCGATCGCACCGTACTTGTAGCCCTCGCGGGACTTCGGGAGCAGGTGCGGGGCATTCGTCATGGACTCCTGGCCACCGGCGACGACGACGTCGAACTCACCCGCGCGGATCAACTGGTCGGCGAGCGCGATCGCGTCGAGTCCGGACAGACACACCTTGTTGACGGTGAGCGCGGGGACGTTCATCGGGATGCCCGCCTTGACCGCGGCCTGGCGTGCCGGCATCTGGCCCGCACCGGCCTGCAGCACCTGGCCCATGATCACGTACTCGACCTGGTCGCCGCCGATGCCGGCCCGGTCCAGCGCGGCCTTGATGGCGAAGCCGCCGAGATCGGCCCCGGAGAAACTCTTCAGCGAGCCGAGGAGGCGGCCCATGGGCGTACGCGCGCCCGCGACGATCACTGAGGTGGTACCGGTCGTTCCTGACATGAGGCGCAGCCCCTTGGGATTAGGAGTGAACGAGGGTTTACATGAATGTACTGAGCGGTACCTCGCCCGTCATCCGGCAGCGAGTGTGATCGCGCGCACGTTGCGTAACCATCGGCGGAGCGCTGCACTGGTTGCATGCTGACGCGAATCGACCACATCGGGATCGCCTGTTTCGACCTCGACAGGACCGTCGAGTTCTACCGCTCGACCTACGGGTTCGAGGTGTTCCACTCCGAGATCAACGAGGAGCAGGGCGTGCGGGAGGCCATGCTCAAGATCAACGATACGTCCGACGGCGGTGCTTCCTACCTTCAGCTGCTGGAGCCGACCAGGGAGGACTCGGCCGTGGGCAAGTGGCTGGCAAAGAATGGGGAGGGCGTCCACCACATCGCCTTCGGCACCGCGGACGTCGACGCCGACGCTGCGGACATCCGGGAGAAGGGGGTCAGGGTGCTGTACGACGAGCCCAGGACCGGGTCGATGGGGTCCCGGATCACCTTCCTGCACCCCAAGGACTGCCACGGCGTGCTCACCGAACTGGTCACGTCCGCAGCGGAGCACTGACCTCCGGATACCAGGCCCGGTAGAGTGGGCTGTTCCGGGCCGGGGCCGGGTCGGGGCCGCGCCGCGTCCCCAGCCGTTGATCTGTCACCATTCCCCGGGGGACCGTTCACCGGGGAACGGTACTCGTTGGAGAGTTGCGACCAGGGGACGGATGGGACCGCGCAGTGCGGGGCTACGAACGCCAGGAGAGCCACCGAGCTGAAGTCGACCATCTCTCGCGGTTCGAAGCCGAGATGGACCGGCTGAAGACCGACCGGGAGAAGGCCGTCCAGCACGCCGAGGACCTCGGTTACCAGGTCGAGGTCTTGCGCGCCAAGCTGCACGAGGCTCGGCGCAATCTCGCGACCCGTCCCGCCTACGACAGCGCGGACATCGGCTACCAGGCCGAGCAGTTGCTCCGTAATGCCCAGATCCAGGCCGAACAGCTGCGGACCGACGCCGAGCGGGAGCTCCGTGACGCCCGTGCGCAGACGCAGCGGATCCTGCAGGAACACGCCGAGCACCAGGCGCGGCTCCAGGCCGAGCTGCACAACGAGGCCGTGCAGCGGCGCCAGCAGCTCGACCAGGAACTGGCCGAGCGCCGCCAGACCGTCGAGTCCCATGTCAACGAGAACGTCGCCTGGGCCGAGCAGCTCAGGGCCAGGACCGAGTCCCAGGCGCGCCGGCTGCTGGAGGAGTCCAGGGCCGAGGCCGAGCAGTCCCTGACGGCCGCGCGCGCCGAGGCGGGCCGGCTGGTGGACAAGACCCGGCAGCGGCTCGGCTCCGAGGCGGAGTCGGCCCGTGCCGAGGCCGAGGCGATCCTGCTGCGCGCCCGCAAGGACGCCGAGCGGCTGCTGAGCGCCGCCTCCAGCCAGGCGCAGGAGGCCACCAGCCACGCCGAGCAGCTGCGTACGTCGACGACGGCCGAGACCGAACAGACCCGGCAGCGGACCGCCGAGCTGAACCGGGCCGCCGAGCAGCGCATGCAGGAGGCCGAGACCCAGCTGCGCGAGGCCCGCCTGGCGGCCGAGAAGGTCACCGCCGAGGCGAAGGAGGCCGCCGTCAAGCGGCTGACCGCCGCCGAGTCGCAGAACGAGCAGCGCACCCGTACGGCCAAGTCGGAGATCGCCCGGCTGGTCGGCGAGGCCACCAAGGACGCCGAGTCGCTCAAGACGGAGGCCGAGCAGACGCTCGCCGATGCCCGTGCCGAGGCGGACCGGCTGAAGTCCGAGGCGTCCGAGAAGGCCCGCACGGCGGCCGCCGAGGACGCCGCTGCCCAGCTCGCCAAGGCCGCCAGGGCCGCCGAGGAGGTGCTGACCAAGGCGTCCGACGACGCGAAGTCCACCACCAGGGTGGCGGGCGAGGAGGCCGACCGGATCCGACGCGAGGCAGAGGCCGAGGCGGACCGGCTGCGTGGCGAGGCCGCGGAGCAGGCCGATCAGCTCAAGGGTGCGGCCAAGGACGACACCAAGGAGTACCGGGCCAAGACGGTCGAGCTGCAGGAGGAGGCACGCAGGCTGCGCGGCGAGGCCGAGCAGCTGCGCTCCGAGGCGGTCACCGAGGGCGAGCGGATCCGTGGCGAGGCCCGCCGCGAGGCCGTCCAGCAGATCGAGGAAGGCGCGAAGACCGCCGAGGAGCTGCTTTCCAAGGCGAAGGCTGACGCGGAGGAGCTGCGCGGCACCGCGGGCGCGGAGAGCGAGCGGGTCCGTACCGACGCGGCCGAGCGCGCCACCGCGCTGCGCAAGCAGGCCGAGGAGGCCCTGGAGCGCGCCCGCGCCGAGGCCGAGCAGCTGCGTACCGAGTCCGAGGAGCAGGCCCGGTCCACCACCACCGCGGCCGAGCAGGCGGCGGCGGAGCTGCACGAGGAGACCGAGCGTGCGCTCGCGGCCCGCCAGGCGGAGGCGGCCGACGAGCTGGCCCGGCTGCACACCGAGGCTGAGACCAGGGTCACCACCGCCGAGCAGGCGCTCGCGGACGCGCGCGCCGAGGCGGAGCGCATCCGGCGCGAGACGAACGAGGAGTCCGAGCGGCTGCGCACGGAGGCCGCCGAGCGGCTGCGGGCGCTGCAGGAGCAGGCGGAGACCGAGTCGGAGCGGCTGCGCGACGAGGCCGCGGCTGATGCCTCACGGTCGCGTGCGGAGGGCGAGTCCACCGCCGTACGGCTGCGCAGCGAGGCTGCCGCCGAGGCGGAGCGGCTCAAGTCCGAGGCGCAGGAGGGCGCCGACCGGGTGCGTTCCGAGGCCGCTGCCGCCGCGGAGCGGGTGAGCACGGAGGCCGCCGAGGCGCTGGCCGCCGCTCAGGAGGAGGCGAACCGGCGCCGCCGTGAGGCGGAGGAGACCCTCGACGCGGCGCGCACCGAGGCGAACCAGGAGCGCGAGCGGGCCCGCGAGCAGAGCGAGGAGCTCCTCGCCTCCGCCCGCAAGCGGGTCGAGCAGGCGCAGGCCGAGGCGCAGCGTCTGGTCGAGGAGGCGGACAGCCGGGCGACCGAGCTGGTCTCCGTGGCCGAGCAGACAGCCCAGCAGGTACGGGATTCGGTCAGCGGGCTGCAGGAGCAGGCCGAGGCGGAGATCGCCGGGCTGCGCTCCGCCGCCGAGCATGTCGCGGAGCGGACGAAGTCCGAGGCGCAGGAGGAGGCGGACCGGGTCCGCTCCGACGCGCACGCGGAGCGGGAGCGGGCCGGCGAGGACGCGAGCCGGATCCGCCGGGAGGCGCAGGAGGAGTCCGAGGCCGCGAAGGCGATGGCCGAGCGGACCGTATCCGATGCGATCACCGAGGCGGAGCGGCTGCGCGCGGACACCGCCGAGTACAGCCAGCGGATGCGTACCGAGGCCTCCGACGCACTGGCCTCCGCCGAGCAGGACGCGGCTCGCAGCCGGGCCGAGGCCCGCGAGGACGCCAACCGGATGCGCTCCGGTGCCGCGACCCAGGCCGACCGGCTGGTGGGCGAGGCGACGAGCGAGGCCGAGCGGATCCGTACGGATTCGACGCAGCAGGCCACGCAGCTCGTCGAAGAGGCGACACAGCAGGCCACGCAGCTCGGCGAGGAGGCGACACAGCAGGCGACCCGGCTGGTCGACGAGGCGACGCAGCAGGCAGCCCGGGTGACGGGCGAGGCCATGGACGAGGCCGAGCGGCTGCGTGCGGAGGCGGCGGCCGCCGTCGGCTCTGCGCAGGAGCACGCGGCCCGCACCCGCGAGGAGTCGGAGCAGGTACGCGCCGACGCGGAGGCGGCGGCCGAGCAGATGCGCGCTGAGGCCCGTCAGGAGGCCGACCAGCTGCTCGACGAGGCGCGGGAGGCCGCGGCGAAGCGCCGTGCCGATGCCGCCGAGCAGGCGGACCAGCTCATCAACAAGGCCCAGGAGGAGGCGCTGCGCGCCGCCACCGAGGCCGAGGAGCAGGCCGACACGATGGTCGGCGCGGCCCGCACGGAGGCCGTGCGGATCACCTCGGAGGCGACCGTCGAGGGCAACTCCCTGGTGGAGCGCGCCCGTACGGACGCGGACGAGCTGCTGGTCGGCGCGCGCCGGGACGCCACGGCCAGCCGGGAGCGGGCCGAGGAGCTCCGGACCCGGATCGAGAGCGAGATCGAGGAGCTGCACGACCGGGCCCGGCGGGAGACCTCCGAGCAGATGAAGACGGCGGGCGAGCGCGTCGACAACCTGATGAAGGCGGCGACCGAACAGCGCGACGAGGCGGCGGCCAAGGCCAAGGAGCTGCTGGCGGACGCCAATTCGGAGGCGAGCAAGGTCCGGATCGCGGCGGTGAAGCGGGCCGAGGCACTGCTCAAGGAGGCCGAGCAGAAGAAGACCACGGTGGTCCGCGAGGCCGAGAAGCTACGGGCCGACGCCGAGGCCGAGGCGAAGCGTACGGTGGACGAGGGCAAGCGCGAGCTCGATCTGCTGGTGCGCCGGCGCGCGGACATCAACACCGAGATCTCCCGAGTCCAGGACGTGCTGGAGGCGTTGGAGTCCTTCGAGACGCCGACGGGCGGCGGCAAGAGCGCCAACGGAGGGTCCGGTGGCGTCAAAGCCGGTGCCTCGGCGGGCAGTCGATCAAGTGGCAAGTCGTCAGAGGGGTAGTCGACCTGTCATCTCCCGTGCTTCGTCAAGGACGTTCAACCCTCCGAGCGGCAAGAGTTGTGGCGGCCAGCCACTCAAAAGGGGTGTCATTCTCCAGATCAAACGGGCATCCACTCGATGACACGCCGCTCGGGCCCCTAGGATTCCCTCTAACACCTCACCGGTCTCATTCGACAGGAACCTCATGAGCGACCCTTCCTCCCCCTTCGGCTTCGAGCTCGTGCGACGTGGATACGACCGCGGTCAGGTGGACGACCGCATTACCAAGCTCGTCGCCGACCGTGATAGTGCTCTCGCCCGCATCACGTCTCTGGAAAAGCGCATCGAGGAGCTCCACCTCGAAACGCAGAACGCCCAGGCCCAGGTGAGCGACGCGGAGCCGTCGTACGCCGGTCTCGGTGCGCGCGTGGAGAAGATTCTCCGCCTGGCCGAGGAGGAGGCGAAGGACCTGCGCGAGGAGGCCCGTCGCGCCGCCGAGCAGCACCGTGAGCTCGCCGAGTCGGCCGCCCAGCAGGTGCGCAACGACGCCGAGTCGTTCGCCGCCGAGCGCAAGGCGAAGGCCGAGGACGAGGGCGTCCGCATCGTCGAGAAGGCCAAGGGTGAGGCCGGCTCGCTGCGTACGGAGGCCCAGAAGGACGCCGCGCAGAAGCGCGAGGAGGCGGACGCCCTCTTCGAGGAGACCCGCGCCAAGGCCGCCCAGGCCGCCGCGGACTTCGAGACGAACCTCGCCAAGCGCCGCGACCAGTCGGAGCGCGACCTCGCGTCCCGTCAGGCCAAGGCCGAGAAGCGCCTCGCCGAGATCGAGCACCGCGCGGAGCAGCTCCGCCTGGAGGCCGAGAAGCTCCGTACGGACGCCGAGCGCCGGGCCCGTCAGACGGTGGAGACCGCGCAGCGCCAGTCCGAGGACATCGTGGCCGACGCGAACGCGAAGGCCGACCGGATCCGCAGCGAGTCGGAGCGCGAGCTGGCGGCGCTCACCAACCGCCGCGACTCGATCAACGCTCAGCTGACCAACGTCCGCGAGATGCTGGCGACGCTGACCGGTGCCGCAGTGGCCGCCGCCGGCTCCCCCGCCGACGACGAGCCGGTCACCCGCGGCGTCCCGGCTCAGCAGACCCGCTGACCCCGCAGTACCGCAGCTGTACCTCTTGCGCGCCCGGTTCCACCCCTTGTGGTGGCGCCGGGCGCGCGGCCGTTCTAGCGTGAACGCATGATCGAGCTTGAGGGTCTCACCAAGCGCTTTGGCAACAAGCTTGCCGTCGATCGGCTTTCATGCCGTGTCAGACCTGGAATGGTGACGGGCTTTCTGGGCCCCAACGGGGCGGGCAAATCCACGACGATGCGGATGATGCTCGATCTCGACAACCCGACCAGCGGTTCGGTGCGCATCGACGGCAAGCACTACCGTGACCTGGAAGAACCCCTCAAGTACATCGGGGCGCTGCTGGACGCGAAGTCGATGCACGGCGGGCGCAGCGCGTACAACAATCTGCTCTGTCTCGCGCAGAGCAATCGCATCCCGGAGAGCCGGGTCGCGGAGGTGCTGGACACCGTCGGTCTGAGCACGGTGGCGAAGAAGAAGTCGAAGGGTTTCTCCCTCGGCATGAGCCAGCGGCTCGGCATCGCGGCGGCGCTGCTCGGCGACCCTCAGGTGCTGCTCTTCGACGAGCCCGTCAACGGTCTCGACCCCGAGGGCATTCAGTGGATCCGCAATCTGATGAAGGCGCTCGCCGCGGAAGGCCGGACGATCTTCGTCTCCTCGCATCTGATGAGCGAAATGGCACTCACCGCGGACCATCTGATCGTGATCGGCCAGGGCCGGCTGCTCGCCGACACCTCGATGGCCGACTTCATCCACCAGAACTCCCGCAGTTACGTGCGGCTGCGCTCCCCGCAGCAGGAGCGGCTGCGCGATGTGCTGCACGAGGAGGGCCTGATCGTGGTCGAAACGGGCAGCGGCACGCTGGAGACCGGCGGCGCCACCACCGAGGTGCTGGGCGAGCTCGCCGCCCGGCATCAGATCGTGCTGCACGAGCTGAGCTCCCAGCGGGCCTCCCTGGAGGAAGCGTTCATGCAGATGACGGCGGACTCCGTCGAGTACCACGCACACTCGGAGCTCGGTGAGGCAGCGCCGCCGGTGGGCCCGCACTGGGGCGATCAGTGGAACCAGCAGACCGCCGCCGGCACGGCCGGGAACGGCACGCCGGGCGCGCCCGGCACCTCCGGCACCGGCAAGAGGGCGTGACGACGATGGCATCGGTACCCGCGGTCCTGACCTCCGAGTGGACCAAGATCCGTACGGTCTCGTCGACCGTCTGGACGCTGATCTCCGCGTTCGTCGTCACCGTCGCGATGAGCGCGGCGCTCTGTGCCCTGATGAACGCCCAGTTCAACGACCTGCCCGTAGTGGAGAAGGCCACCTTCGACCCGACCCTCATCAGTTTCTCCGGCATGGTCCTCGGCCAGCTGGCCATGGTCGTCTTCGGTGTGCTGGTGGTCGGTACGGAGTACAGCTCGGGCATGATCCGCACCTCGCTGGCGGCCGTGCCCCAACGCGGTTCGTTCCTCTTCAGCAAGGTCGCGGTGGCCGGCGTGCTGGCCCTGGTGGTCGGCATCGTCACCAGCTTCGTCACGTTCTTCCTCGGGCAGTTCCTCCTCGGCGACCACCGCACGTACATCGGTGCGGAACATGTCCTGCGCGCGGTCGTCGGCGGCGGCATCTACATGGGCCTGATCGGGATCTTCTCGATGGGTGTGGCGACGATGCTGCGCAGCTCCATGCTGTCGCTCGGCATCCTGATGCCGTTCTTCTTCCTGGTCTCCCAGATCCTGTCGGTGGTCCCGGGCACGAAGAAGGTCGCCCGCTACTTCCCCGACCAGGCCGGATCCAAGATCATGCAGGTGGTTCCGGACGCCATGAACAGCAACCCTGCTCCGTACGGGCCGTGGGGCGGGCTCGGCATTCTTGTCGCATGGGTGGCGGCCGCGCTGGTCGGCGGCTATCTCGTACTGAGGAAGCGGGACGCATGACCGGCGGACGCACGGCCGGTGGGGCGGACGCATGACCTGACCGGCCCAAAGGCACTCTGCCCGCTCTGCCCGCTCTGCCGGGGAAGCGATGCGCTCTCGTAACGACTTGGCCGGAACCGTCAGGGCCTGGATATCCTCGTAACTCTTACGGGGGGCGTGCGGCCGGACGGCCTGGGCCCCGACGACAGACAAAGTCGATGGGGCTGGAGCATGATCGAGGCAGTCGGCCTGACCAAGCGCTATGGCGCGAAGATGGCCGTGTACAACCTTTCCTTCCAGGTGCGGCCGGGTACCGTCACCGGATTCCTCGGTCCCAACGGGTCGGGCAAGTCCACCACCATGCGCATGATGCTGGGCCTGGACCAACCGACTTCCGGCCATGTCACGATCGGCGGCCATCCCTTCCGCAGCCTGCCGAACGCTCCGCGGCAGGTGGGTGCGCTGCTGGACGCGAAGGCGGTGCACGGCGGGCGCAGCGCCCGTAACCACCTCCTCTCGCTCGCCCAGCTCGCCGGTATCCCGGCCGCCCGGGTCGACGAGGTGCTCGGTGTCGTCGGTCTCCACGACGTCGCGCGGAAGCGGTCCAAGGGCTTCTCGCTCGGTATGGGCCAGCGGCTCGGCATCGCGGCGGCGCTGCTCGGCGACCCGCAGGTACTGCTCTTCGACGAGCCGGTCAACGGTCTCGACCCCGAGGGCATCCTCTGGGTCCGCAATCTGATGAAGATGCTGGCGTCGGAGGGCCGTACGGTCTTCGTCTCCAGCCATCTGATGAGCGAAATGGCACTCACCGCCGACCATCTGATCGTGATCGGCCGCGGGCAGCTGCTCGCCGACATGAGCGTCAAGGACTTCATCTCCGCCAATTCGGCCGACTTCGCCCGGGTGCGGGTCGCGGACGGTATGCATGAGCAGCGGGAGAAGCTGACCACCTCGCTCACCGAGGCGGGCGGCCAGGTCATGCCGGAGCCGGACGGGGCCCTGCGGATCACCGGTCTGCAGCTGCCGCGGATCAGCGATCTGGCTCACGAGTCGGACGTTCGGCTGTGGGAACTCTCGCCGCACCAGGCCTCGCTCGAGGAGGCGTACATGCGGATGACACAGGGCGTCGTGGACTACCGCTCGACTGCGGACCAGAAGGCCGGGCTGCAGCAGCCGGTGCACGGTGGGTACGGACAGCAGCCCGGTTACGGGGCGCCGCAGCCGCCGGTCCCCGAGATGCCGCAGCAGGGCTGGTACGCCCCGCCGCCGCCCGGACAGAACCCGTACGCGCAAGCCCCGGCGGCACCGGCCGCCCCGGCTCCTGCAGCCCCGGCCCCCGCGGCACCGGCCGTCCCGGCCCCTGCAGCCCCGGCGGCGCCCGCCGCAGCCCCTGCAGACCTGACCAAGCGCGAGACCAGCGAGGACGCCCGATGACCACACCGCCGACCCCGCAGGCGCCGTACCAGCAGCAGAACCGGCAGGACGCATCGGCCGCGCCGTACGCCTCACCGATCCCGCTGCGCCGCGCCACCCTCGGCGATGCGCTCGCCTCCGAGTGGACCAAGATCCGTTCGGTGCGCTCCACGATGTGGACGCTCGGCGTCATGATCGTGTTGCTGCTCGGCCTCGGACTGCTGGTGGCCGTGGTCATGAACGCGACCAACACCGACATCGGTGACGTCCCGGTGCTCAGCTTCGGCTTCTTCGGGGTGCTCCTCGGTTCGATCTGCGTGATCACGCTCGGCGTGATGACCATCGCCTCCGAGTACGGCACCGGCATGATCCGTACGACGCTGACGGCCTGCCCCAGCCGTGCGCGCGTGCTGACCGCGAAGGCGATCGTCTTCTTCCTGCTCACCTTCGTCATCACGACCGTGACGGCCGCGCTGGTCGGCGCGTTGCAGACGGCCATCCTCGGCGGCGAGGCACCCACCGGCGCCGAGTGGCTGCTCGCCACGGTCGGTGTCGGCCTCTACATCGCGGCCCTGGGCCTGCTCTCACTCGCGGTCGGCGCTCTCATCCGGCACTCCGCGGGTGCGATCACGATCATGATCGGGGTGGTGCTGCTGCCACTCGTGCTGGCCATGTTCATGTTCGCGGAGTCGCTCGGCGACCTGCGGAAGGCGCTCTTCGAGTACTCGATCCCCAGCCAGCTCAGTGTGTTCTACGACACCTCGGTCACCGGGTCGGGGCCGTCCGGCTGGGAGCCGTTGTGGATCATGCTCGGCGTCGCGGGCGTGGCCCTGATCGGTGCCTACCTGGCGCTGGAGAACCGCGACGTCTGACCGGTCGCCGTTCGCCGGGGCTCACGACCTCCCCCACGATAGGGAGCGGATCAGCGAGCGGCGTCATGCGGCTTCGATTGCAAGGCGGAGGAAGGAAGCGGATGGGGTCTCCCCTGGT
>NZ_JBEOVN010000129.1:0-22230 GCF_040295565.1 Streptomyces sp. NPDC002785
CTGCACCAGAAGGGCGCCGGAACCCAGGCGTTCGGCACGCTCGAGCAGCTGCCGATCGGCCTCGGCCACGACACCCGCACGTAGGCCTGCCAGCGACTGAACCGCGTAGTCGCCGACACGCAGACCCTGTACTCCCTTTACAAGAAGCACCACTGGCTCATGCGCGGGCGACCTTCCTCGACGTCGCGCGCGGCACCCGCTGAACGCCCGCCCCATTCCGCACACCCTCCGAAGGAGAACCCCTCATGTCGAACCGGCCGACCCTCGAACCAGCCGCCCAGGCGTTCGCCGAGGCCACCGCCCAGCCGCCGTTCCTCTACCAGATTCCCGTGGCGGACGGCCGCAAGGCCGTGGACGACGTCCAGAGCGGTGAAGGCGTCCTGCTGCCCGCCGTCGACGAGGAATGGATCACTGTCCACGGCGGTCCGACCGGCGACGTCCGCGCCCGGATCGTCCGCCCGAGCGGTGCCACCGGCCCCCTCCCCGTCATCCTCTACATCCACGGCGCGGGCTGGGTCTTCGGCAACGCCCACACCCACGACCGGCTCGTCCGCGAACTCGCCGTCGGCACCGGGGCGGCCGTTGTCTTCCCCGAGTACGACCTCTCGCCCGAGGCCCGCTACCCCGTCGCCATCGAGCAGAACTACAGCGTCGCCCAGTGGATCGCCCGCGAGGGACACCACAAGGAGCTCGACGGCACCCGGATCGCCGTCGCCGGCGACTCGGTCGGCGGCAACATGACCGCTGCCCTCACCCTCATGGCCAAGCAGCGCGGCGACGTCCGCCTCGCCCACCAGGTCCTCTTCTACCCGGTCACCGACGCGAGCTTCGACACCGACTCGTACCAGCAGTTCGCCGAGGGCTACTTCCTGCGCCGCGACGGCATGCAGTGGTTCTGGGACCAGTACACGACCGACGAGGCCGAGCGCGCCCAGATCACCGCCTCGCCGCTGCGCGCCACCACCGACCAGCTGACCGGCCTGCCGCCCGCCCTGGTCATCACCGCCGAAGCCGACGTCCTGCGCGATGAGGGCGAGGCGTACGCGGCGAAGCTCCGCGCCGCCGGAGTCCCCGTCACCGCCCTGCGCGTACAGGGGGTCATTCACGACTTCGTCATGCTGAACGCGCTGCGCGAGACGCGGGCCGCGGAACTCGCCATCGGTGTCGCGATCGACACCCTGCGCAAGGCCCTTGCGTGATGGGGCCGTCGATGAGCATGCCGACGACGAGCATGCCTGTGGCGGGCCTCGTGCCCGGCCCGCGGCAGGAACAGCCGCAGGCCGACCTCCTCGTCCGCAACGCGAAGGTGTTCACCGGTGACCCCGACCGCCCCGAGGCCCGCGCCGTCGCGATCCGCGACGGCCGGGTCGCGGCCCTCGGTGACGACCACGACCTCGCCCACCTCGTCGGCCCGGGAACCAGGGTCGTAGACGCCCTCGGGCGCCGGGTGATTCCCGGCCTGAACGACTCACACCTGCACGTCATTCGGGGCGGCCTGAACTACGTCCTGGAACTGCGCTGGGACGGTGTGCGCAGCCTCCGACAGGCCCTCGCCATGCTGCGCGAGCAGGCCGGCCGCACCCCCAAGGGGCAGTGGATCCGGGTCGTCGGCGGCTGGACCGCCGAGCAGTTCGCCGAGCGCAGGATGCCCACCGTCGCCGAGCTGAACGCCGCCGCCCCCGACACCCCGGTATTCGTCCTGCACCTGTACCAGTCGGCCCTGATGAACCGGGCCGCGGTGCGGGCCGCCGGATTCACCCGAGACACCCCCGACCCGCGCGGGGGGCAGATCGTACGGGGCCGGGACGGCGAACCCAACGGGGTCCTCCTCGCAGCGCCGGGCGCCCTCATCCTGTACTCGACCCTGGCCAAAGCACCGGCCCTCGACGAGGCCGACAAGCGGACGTCGACGCGACACTTCCTCCGCGAGCTCAACCGCTTCGGACTGACCTCCGCGGTCGACGCCGCCGGCGGGTTCCAGAACTTCCCCGACAACTACGTCACGGTCGTCGACCTCGCCCGGTCGGGGGAGCTCTCCCTGCGCATCGCCTACCACCTGTTCCCGCAGACAGCCGGCCAGGAGCTCGCCGACCTGAAGCGCTGGACCGAGATGGTGAAGCCCGAGGACGGGGACGAGTGGCTCCGGCTGAACGGCGCGGGCGAGAACCTGACCTGGGCCGCCGCCGACTTCGAGAACTTCTCCGAACCCCGGCCCGAACTCGCCGCGGGGTACGAGGCCGAGTTCGAGCGGGCCGTCCGGCTCCTGATGGAGAACGGCTGGGGCTTCCGGCTCCACGCGACCTACGACGAGACGATCCGGCGCGATCTGGCCGTCTTCGAGAAGCTCGCGGCGGAAGGACTCTTCCCCGGCGGCAACCGCTGGCTCTTCGATCACGCGGAGACCGTCTCGGCCGACAGCCTGGACCGGATCGCGGCCCTCGGCGGCGCCCTGTCCATCCAGAACCGCATGTCCTTCCAGGGCACCGCCTTCCGTGACCGCTACGGCGCTGAGGCCGCCGCCCACACCCCGCCGGTCCGGGCGATGCTCGACCGGGGCCTGACTGTGGCCGCCGGAACCGACGCCACCCGCGTCTCCTCCTACAACCCATGGGTCGCGCTGCACTGGCTGGTGACCGGGCGCACCGTCGGCGGCACGGCGCTCTACCCGGCCGAGAACCTGATCAGCAGGGAGACCGCCCTCGTCCTCTACACCCGCGGAGGGGCGCGACTCACCGGTGAGCAGGACGTCAAGGGAGTCCTGCGGGAAGGCTGTTACGGCGACCTCGCGATCCTGTCCGACGACTACCTCACCGTGCCCGAGGCGGCCATCCCCGACATCGAGTCCGTGCTCACCGTCGTCGGCGGCCGCATCGTCTACGCGAGCGCGGAGTACGAGGGGCTCGACGAGGCCCTCCCGCCGGTCAATCCGGCGTGGAGCCCGGTGGCCCACTTCGGCGGTTACCAGGGCGGTGCTCGCCAGGCGTCGCTCGTGGCCGAGGCCGTCGCCGAGTCCGAGCAGCACCGCCAGTGGCGTGTTGCCCGTGGCTCCGCTCCCGAAGCGCCTCTGCCGTTCTACGACCCCTGCTTCGAGCACTGAAAGAGGGAACCACCAATGAGTACCGCTTCCGCCGCCGCCGCCGCTGCCGGCGCCGACGACGCGCCGGGCGACCGGCCGGACACACCGCCGGGACGCCACTTCGAACCCGACCTCCGGTCGATGACCCGGATCAACCTGCGCCCCATCGCCTCCCCCATGCCGCTGGGCTTCTTCACGGTGGCGATCGCCTCCGTGATGACGGGATGCCTGCAGCTCGGGCTCTTCGAGACCGAGGCCCGTCGTGCCGTCGCCCTGTGCGTGCTGCCGGCGTTCGCCCTGCAATTCCTGGTGAGCATCCTGGCCTTCGGGGCCCGGGACGTGATCGCGGCGACGCTCATGGGCACGTTCGCCGGCAGCTGGCTGGCCTACGCGCTCGTCATGTTCAGCGGCGCAGCCGAGGGCCTCCGCGTGCTGGGCGTCTTCAATCTGGCGTTCCTCTGCTTCGGGGCGCTGATGGCCGCCGTGACGCGGCCGAAGCGCGCACTGTGGTTCGTCCTCGTGGTTTCCCTGCCCCGCTGGGCGGCCACCGGTCTGTCGGGGCTGACCGGCGCCGAATGGCTCACGCGCACGTCCGGGGCCTTCGGCCTCGTGGTGGCGCTCGTCGCGACGTACGCGGCATTCGCCCTGATGCTGGAGGACATGCGCAGCGAGGAGGTGCTGCCGATCGGCCGCAGCGGCCCCGCCCACGCCGCCGTCGAGGGCGACCTCGGGGTCCAGCTCCGCAACCTGGAACGCCAGGCGGGCGTGCGCCGCACGCTCTGAACATGCCGACTGATCCCCTTGACACCGTGACCGCACAGGAGCACCTATGGAACCGCAGGTGGTGAACCGCCCCGAGACGTCCCGCTACGAGATCCTCGCCGGTGACGACGGCACCGAGACCGCAGGCTTCGCCGAGTACCACCTCTCGGAGGGCGAGATCGCCTTCATCCACACCGAGACCGATCCCCGGTTCGCGGGTCGGGGGCTGGGCGGGCTGCTCGCCCGGGGCGCTCTCGACGACGCCCGGGCACGCGGGTTGCACGTCCTGCCGTACTGCCCCTTCATCCGGGGGTGGATCGGCAAGCACCCCGAGTACGCCGACCTGGTGCCCGAGGCGCGCCGCGCACATTTCGGTCTCTGAAGCACGCCGACCCCCGACCGGCCGCGGCGTGGAGGAGCAAGCCCTCGTGGGGGCCTGATCGCCACCTCCGACCGGACCATCAACCCCGATGTGGAGCGCTACGGCTACGAGCGGCATGACCACCATCGAGGTCGACTCCTCGCATCTGGTCATGCTTGCCCAGGCCAAGCGCGTGGCCGAGCTGATCCAGGACGGGGTCCGGTCCACCGCTGTCTGACGCGCGCTCCGGCCCGGGGCCGGTTCGAGCCCACCCCTCGGAGTGAGCTCGAACGATGGGGCGATGATGTTCGAGCGCTGATAGCCTCCGGCCGCCCACCGAGAAACACCTGGTGGGCGGCCGGAGGAAGTACACCCATGAGGTTCGGTGCGAGACTCGCGCTCGCCGTCACCACCCTCGCATTCACGGTCACCGCCTGCGGTGCCCCGCAGAGCAGGCGAGATCACCGAGGCAGCCCGACTGGGCGGCGCGTCACCCCGGCGGATCTTCTGGCACATCACTCTGCCGTTGATCAGACCCCGGGTCGTGTGGCTGCTCGTGGGCAGAGAGCCGTGCAGATCGCCCTGCGTGCCGGGAACCGATCCCCGGCCGAGGACCTCGCGGCCCGGCACTCCGCCCGTAACCCTTCCGTGCCGACCCCGCACGGAATCGCCGCCCACACGGCTGCCCTGGTGAACTCCGACAACGCCCTCCTGGAGCGGTCCGTCCGGATTCTCCGGGCCGGACCCGCCCCCTACACCTCGCAGCCACCTTCGCCGACCTCGGGCGCGCGCTGCTGACCACCGGCGACGGCGCCGCTATACCCGCGCTGACCAGGGCGTACGAGGCGTACGCGCAAGCAGGAGCCGGCTCCGAGGCCGACCGGGTCCGGGCGGTCCTGGACCGGGCCATGATCCGCTCCAGCCGGCGCACCGCGGCTGGGCCGCGCCCCATCGAGGGCTGGGCCGCGCTCACTGCCTCGGAGGCGAAGGTCGCCCGGCTGGTTGCCGCAGGGCACACCGACCGGTCGGCCGCCGCCGCTCTGGTCGTCTCCCCGCACACGGTGAACACCCATCTGGCGTCGATCTTCCGCAAGCTCCCGGTCAACTCCAGGGTCGAGTTGACCCGGCTCGTGCCGGCGGAAGCCGACGTCGAGCCGGCCGACGCCGGTTGATTCCGGGCGGAACTCTGCGCCCGTGGGCAAGGTGTGGTGCGCCGCGCGACAACAGGCGGCGCCGCGCCGACCATAGCGTGACGGCATTCCGTGCCGCACCGATGCGCGGACCAGCCGACCCGAATTGAGGAAGCACCCCATGCCTTACATCACCGTGGGCCAGGAGAACTCCACCGCCATCGACCTGTACTACGAGGACCACGGTGCCGGTCAGCCGGTCGTCCTCATCCACGGCTTCCCGCTCGACGGGCACTCCTGGGAGCGGCAGAGCGCTGCGCTGCTCGACGCCGGCTACCGCGTGATCACTTACGACCGCCGCGGATTCGGGCAGTCCGCCCAGCCGACGGCCGGGTACGACTACGACACCTTCGCCGCCGACCTGAACACCGTGATGGAGACCCTCGACCTGCGCAACGCCGTCCTGGTCGGGTTCTCCATGGGCACCGGTGAGGTCGCCCGCTATGTGTCCGCGTACGGCTCCGACCGGGTCGCCAAGGTCGCCTTCCTGGCCTCGTTGGAGCCCTTCCTGCTCAAGAACGACGACAACCCCGACGGCGTCGCCCCCAAGGAGTTCTTCGACGGAGTCGTCGCCGCCGTCAAGGCCGACCGGTACGCCTACTACACGGCCTTCTTCAACGACTTCTACAACCTCGACGAGAACCTCGGCACCAGGATCAGCGCCGAAGCGGTGAGCAACAGCTGGAACGTCGCGGCCGGCGGCGGTTCCTTCGCGGCCGCGGCCGCGCCCTCCACCTGGTACACCGACTTCCGCGCCGACATCCCCGCCGTCGACGTCCCGGCGCTCATCCTGCACGGAACGGCCGACCGGATCCTCCCGGCCGAGGGAACGGCGCGCCCGTTCCACAAGATGCTCCCGTCCGCCGACTACGTGGAGATCGAGGGCGCCCCGCACGGCCTCCTGTGGACCCACGCGGAGGAGGTCAACACGGCCCTCCTCGCCTTCCTGTCGAAGTGACGCCGCACCCGCCGCTTCCACGGCCCACGTCCGCAGGATCCAGACAGATTCAGGAGAGCAGAGAGCCCATGCAGTTCGGCATCTTCACCGTCGGGGACGTGACACCCGACCCCACCACCGGCCGCACGCCGTCGGAGCACGAGCGCATCAAGGCGATGATCGCCATCGCGCTCAAGGCCGAGGAAGTCGGCCTGGACGTCTTCGCGACCGGCGAGCACCACAACCCGCCGTTCGTACCGTCGTCCCCGACCACCATGCTCGGTTACATCGCCGCCCGCACCGAGAAGCTGATCCTGTCCACCGCCACGACGCTGATCACCACCAACGACCCGGTGAAGATCGCGGAGGACTACGCGATGCTCCAGCACCTGGCCGACGGTCGGGTCGACCTCATGCTGGGGCGTGGCAACACCGGCCCGGTGTACCCGTGGTTCGGGCAGGACATCCGCCAGGGCATCAACCTTGCCAAGGAAAACTACGCGCTGCTGCGCCGGCTGTGGCGCGAGGACACCGTGGACTGGGAGGGCACGTTCCGTACACCCCTGCAGGCCTTCACCTCGACACCCCGGCCGCTGGACGGCGTCCCGCCATTCGTCTGGCACGGATCCATCAGGTCCCCGGAGATAGCGGAGCAGGCCGCGTTCTACGGCGACGGCTTCTTCCACAACAACATCTTCTGGCCGGCGGACCACACCAGGCGCATGGTTCAGCTGTACCGACGCCGGTACGCTCACCACGGTCACGGCCGTCCGGAGGACGCCATCGTGGGTCTCGGCGGACAGGTCTTCATGCGGAAGAACTCCCAGGACGCCGTACGGGAGTTCCGCCCCTACTTCGACAATGCTCCCGTGTACGGCCACGGTCCGTCGCTGGAGGAGTTCACCGAGCAGACCCCGCTGACCGTGGGCTCTCCCCAGCAGGTCATCGAGCGGACCCTGACCTTCCGGGAGAGCGTCGGCGACTACCAGCGCCAGCTCTTCCTGATGGATCACGCGGGCCTGCCCCTGAAGACCGTCCTGGAACAGTTCGACATCCTCGGCGAAGAGGTCGTGCCCGTGCTGCGCAAGGAGTTCGCGAACGGACGCCCGGCCGACGTGCCGAACGGGCCGACGCACACGGCACGGGGCACCGCCGCCGCGACGACGCGGGGAGCGACCGCCGCATGAAGCTGATCGCCGTTTCCGCGGGGCTGAGCACCCCCTCCTCCACCCGACTGCTCGCGGACCGGCTCATCGAGTCCACCCGCGGCGAACTCGCGGCCCAGGGGCATACCGTGCCGACCGAGGTCATCGAGTTGCGCGAACTGGCCCGCGACGTCGCCAACCATCTCGTAACCGGCTTTCCACCGTCCCGACTGGCCGCGGCGATCGACGCGGTGACGGAGGCCGATGGCCTGATCGTCGTGACTCCCGTCTTCACCGCTTCCTACAGCGGGCTGTTCAAGTCTTTCTTCGACCTGATCGACCCGGACGCCCTCACCGGGAAACCGGTCCTGGTCGCGGCGACGGGTGGTACCGCCCGCCACTCCCTGGTCCTGGAGCACGCCCTGCGCCCGCTCTTTGCCTATCTGCGCGCCGCCGTCGTCCCCACGGCGGTGTACGCGGCGTCCGAGGACTGGGGATCAGGGGGAGACGAGTACACCGATGGCCTTCCCGCGCGCATCCGGCGGGCGGGCGGCGAGCTGGCCGCGCTCATGGCCGCCCGCCCGGCCCGCGCCGAGCCCGAGGACGACGTCACCGCGCTCGAACGGCAACTCGCCGACCTGCGCTTCGACTGAGGTCGAGGACACCCTCGGGGAGGTCGGGCCGGCCCCATGCTTCATACTGATCCGCCGTTACCGCACCCGGAACCGAGTCTCGTCCGGTGCGGCCCCCCGCGGCGGAATGAGAGTGAACCGATTGACAGCATGGCCTTTTCCCGAGGACCTCGGCGGCGTGAGGGCGCCGGTCCGCGGCAGGGAGGCGGAACTGGCGTTCATCGAGGAGCGGCTCGACTCGCTGGCCCGCCGCGAAGGTGGGATCGTCCGTGTCGAAGGCCCCGCGGGCAGCGGCAAGACCATGATCCTCGTGGAGGCTTCGGCATCCGCGAAGCGGCGCGGGATGCGGGTGTTCCACGGGGGAGCGGACCCCGACGACCAGTTCGTGCCGCTCGCCCCGCTGCTGGAGGGGCTGATCTCCGGGGAGGAACCGCTGCCGGACGCCGCCCGGCTCCGGGACCTTGCCACGGTGCCCAGCCAGCGGTTCTGGCTGCTCCAGGAACTGGTGGACCGCTTGCGGGAGGCGGCGCGGGGCGAGCCCCTGCTCATCGTCCTCGACGACCTCCAGTGGTGTGATGACCTGACACTCCTCACCTTTCACACCCTCGCGGCCGGACTCTCGCCGCACGCGATCCTGTGGCTGGTGGCCGTGCGCAGCGGAAGCGTGCCGCCGGGCGTGCGCACGACGCTGGACAGGATCCAGCAGGCGGGCGCGCACGAAGTGGCCCTGGGTCCGCTCGCGGACCAGGCGGTCGCGCAGATCGCGGAGGACGTCCTGGGCGCGGTTCCTGACCCGGACGTCCTCCGCGTCGCCCGCCGCGCCGACGGTGTTCCGCAGCTGCTGGCCGAGCTGCTCGGCGGGCTGCGGGACGAGGGGGTGGTGACGGTCGACAACGGCACGGCCCGGCTGTCGGCCGGATCCCTCCCCGTCCGCGCCCTCCCCATCCGTCCCCTGCCCTCCGTTGTGCGCCGCCTCGGCCTGCTGTCCGACGCGGCTCGCGAACTCGTGGAAACGGCAGCCGTCGTGGGCCGCCCGGTCACCGTGGGTCTCCTGGCCGAACTGCTCGGCAGGTCGTCGGGGGCACTGATCACCGCAGTGCGGGAATCCCTCGATTCCGACCTGCTTACCGAAGGGGGCGATCACCTGGAATTCCGCCACGAGCTGATCCGCGAGGCGTTGGAAGCCGGTCTTCCCCTCTCCGTGCGCCGAACCCTGCGCCGTCAGGCCGAGGCGCTACTGGAGAGCGCGACACCCCCGGTCGAAACCGCCACGCCACCGGTCGGCGGCGCGGAGCCCGGTGATCGGGCGGCCGTCGACCGGCTGCGCACCGCTGCAGCGGAACTCGCGGCCACCGCTCCCGGGTCGGCCGCGGACCTCAGCATCAGAGCGCTGGAACTCACCGCGGCGGACGCTCCGGAACGGCCGACGGTCATCGCCGAGACGATCCCGCTGCTCTGGCAGACGGGGCAGCGGGCCCGCGCCCGGCACCTGGGGGCCTCGGCCCTGTCGACCGGTGGCCTCAGGCCCGAGGACGAGGCACGGATACGCCTCGGCCTGGCGCGCCTGTCCTCCGAGTGCGACTTCTCCGAGGCGGTCCGGCAGGCCCGTGCCGGGGCGGCACTGCCGGGGATCCCGGTGGCCCTGCGGGCCCGACTGCTCGCGCTGCTCTGTCTCAACCTGTCGATGTCGGGCGACAACGAGGCGGCCGAGCAGGCCGTAGCCGAGGCGCTGGAGACCGTCGAAGCGGCCGGGGACCGGGCCGCCGAGGCCACCTTCAGGGTGGTCGACTCGATCGTGAGCTTTCACCGGATGGACTGGAACGAGGCGTTCCGTCAGGTGGACCGGGCCGCCGAGCTGGGCATCGTGCCTTCCGTGTGGGTTCCGGAGGCGCTGTGGCAGGGCTTCCTGCTGAACGCGGCCGGCCGCTCCGCGGAGGCGCTGTCCGTCGCGGAGGCCGCCCTTCGGAACACCCGGAACGTGGGCCATGCGGCCGCCACACGCATGTGGCTCATGATCCGTACCCGAGTCCTCCTCGACGCCGGACGGCTGACGGACGCCCGGGCCGAGGCGGAAGCCGCGTCCGCGACGACGGACGAGCTCGGCATGGGCAACCTCGCCGACATCACGCTCTCGTACACGCTGATGCGCGTCGCACTCCACACCGGCGACCAGGAGGCCGTACGAGGGTACGCGGCCGATGCGCGGCGGATGCGAAGCGACAGTGCACCGCTCGTCCGCAACATGGGCTCCTGGATGCTGGCGCTGCTGGCGGACTGCGAAGGCCGGCCCGGCCGCGCCATGGCCGCACTCGACGACGTGATGGCGGCGCTCGCCGAGGATCGGCCTTCCCTCGTCGGCCCGGTCGACCCCGCAGACGCCCCCGTCCTCGTCCGCATGGCGCTGCGGGCCGGCGCACACGAGCAGGCCGCGCTCGCGGTCGCAGTGGCCGAGCGACGGGCCGCGCGCAACCCCGACGTCACGATCCTCGCCGCCACGGCCGCGCACGCCCGCGGGCTGCACGACAACGACTTCGGTCACCTCCTGCACGCGGTCCGGTTGTACGAGGACTGCCCCCGGCCGATCGCCCGAGCGTCGGCGCTGGAGGACGCCGGCCGCAAGCTCGCCGCCACCCGTATCTCCGAAGCGGTGCCGTACCTGGACAAGGCCCTCGCCCTTTACACGCGAGCAGGCGCCGAGCGGGACGTCGCACGCGTCCGCCGACGTCTGCGGGGCGCGGGCGTCCGCCGACCGCCCTCGTCGGCCGGATACGTCAAGGAATGGCCCGAGCTGACGGCGTCCGAGGTCCGTGTGGCACGGCTCGTGGCTCAAGGACTGACGAACCTTCAGGTGGCCGAGCGGCTCTCCCTCTCGCCGCACACAGTGAGTTCGCACCTGCGCCGCGCCTTCACCAAGCTCGACATCACCTCGCGAACGGAGTTGGCACGGCTGGTAGGGACCCGCGACAGCGGAGAGTAATCACCTCGTATCCCCTGTCGATGCCGTGTCCCATGGACGATTCGTGCGATGTGCTGACGTCGTCGCTTCCTCAGAATCATCAAGAGCTGCGGAAAGGAGAAAAGATCCGCAGGTCACAGGTGGTCGAGAGAGGAACAGTGCATGACCGTAAGGCCTCAGCGGGCCCGTCCTGGCAGCCCCGAGCTTCAGGCGCTTGTCGACGAACTCGCGGAGAAGCTGGGCCGGTCCGTCGCGGTCGACGATCCGCTGGTCCGTATGATCTGCACGAGCCGCCACTTCGGTGACGAGGACCCGGTGCGCATCGGCACGCTGCTGCAGGGCCGCGCCGACAACGCGACCGTCCGATACGTTCTCGGCCAGGGCGTAGCCCAGTGGCCGAAGCCCGGATTCATCGAGGGCCGGGACGATCTCGGACTGCTTTCCCGCTACGTCGTGCCGCTGCGAGAGCGCGGGTACCTCCTCGGGCTTCTGGTAGTGGTCGCGCCGGAAAAGTCGCTCGCGGAGCAGGAGACCGAAGCCATCGCGCGGGCGGCCGAGGCCATGGCCGCCCAGATGTACGCGGAGCACCTCGCCGCCGACACCCGGAAGACCGACGAGCGGACCCTGGTGTCGGAGCTGATCGACACCAACGTCGCCACGTCTACCGCCGCACGCCGGCGGGCGATGGAGTCCGGGATGCTCGGGGAGGCCGAGCACGTCCTGGTCACCGTCGTCCAGCTGTGCCGCGGCACGGAGCCCGTGCGGCAGGCCGAGGCAGCCCTGTGGGGGACGTTGGAAGGCTTCCGGCAGACACGATCGGCGCAGGGCTTCATCGCGATCGACCAGGAGCGGGCGATCCTGCTCCAGCTGAGCGACCGGGCTTCCGGTCCGGCCGAGGTCGCCGCCCAGTCCGCCCGCATCCTTGAGGAACTCACCACGTTCCTGGACCCGTCGGCGGCCCCCGTGATTGGCGTCGGCGGGCGGCACCTGGGCCTGCACGACGCGTGGAGGTCGTACGAGCAGTCGCTCGTGGCGGCTCGCGCTGCGCGCCGGCTGCCCTCCCTGAAGAGCATGGGCGACTGGGACCTGCTCGGGGAGTTCGCCGTGCTCCTCCAACTCCCGGAGCACGCCCTGAACGAGTCCCTCGTCCCGAAGCCGCTCCACACCCTGAATGAGGCCAACGGCGGTGACCGGCTGCGGGACACCCTGCGGTGCTTCCTCGAAAACGCCGGCTCGATCCCCAGGACCGCGGACGCGCTGAAACTTCACCGCACGTCGCTCTACTACCGCCTGCGCCAGATCCAGGAGATCACCGGACTCGACCTGAACGACGGTGCACACCGGCTCACTCTGCACCTGGGGCTCAGGATCGAGGAACTCCTCACCACAGGCGACGACGTGGGCGCGTGATCCCCTCCCTGTCTCGTGGCCGGCTCCCACCGCTTCGACGAAACGAGAATGGCCTCCCGCCCGATTCCTACAGCGCGCGGTGGCGGCGCCGCGCCGCATCCGAAACTGTGAGGGACGAGGCGGGCGTGACGGCCAGGCCTTGACCAGGAGAGATGTAATGAGAGAACTGATCACGACGGACGGGACACGGCTCGCGTACCGAGACAGTGGGGGCGAGGGTGTGCCTCTGGTCATGCTGCACGGCTGGGGCCAGACGCAGGCGATGTTCCGCCACCAGATCGCGGATCTGTCCCCCGGCCGTCGCGTCGTCACCATTGACCTGCGCGGCCACGGGCTGTCAGACAAGCCGCATCACGGCTATCGCATCGCTCGCCTCTCCCACGACGTGCTCGAACTCGTCGACCATCTCCGGCTGGAGCGTTTCGACGCGCTGGGCTGGTCCATGGGCGTCTCGGTGTGGTGGAGCTTCATCGACCAGTACGGCACCGGACGGATCCGGCGCTTCGTCGCCGTGGACCAGCCGGCAGCCGTCGCCGCCGTTCCTTGGATGACCGAGCGGGAGCAGCAGGACTCCGGCGCCATCTTCGATGTGTCGGCGCTTCTCGCCCTGGGCGCCGCACTCGCGGCGCCGGGGGGCGACAAAGTGCGTGCCGACTTCGTACGCGGCATGTTCTCCGGCGAGCCCGACCCGGAGCTGCTCGCCTTCGTCGCCGAGCAGATCACCGCGACACCCGCCTACGCCGGCGTACCTCTGCTGTTCGACCACTGCGCTCAGGACTGGCGCGACGTCCTTCCCAGGGTCGATGTGCCGACCCTGGTGATCGGCTGCGAGGGAAGCCATGTGCACCCCGATTCGCAGCGTTTCATCGCCGAGCAGATTCCCGATGCGCGACTGCATGTCTTCCCCTCCGACGTGGCGAGCTCGCACTTCCCCTTCCTCGAAAACCCGGCCGCGTTCAACGCGGTGGTCGAGAAGTTCCTGGCCGAGGAACCATACGGTGTGGAGTTCCGCTGACCCGATCCCTTGTTCAGAATTCTTTCCGGAATGCCGGGCGAGGGGGACGGGAAATTCCTCTACCTCGGTATGCATGTCCGCGGGCTCGCTTGCGACCTCGGTCTTCGCCGCGACGGTCACCGGCGCCCGCGTTCCCCGTCGCCGGTCTCGCGCTCCGTTGCAGGAGTTCTCGCCCGACTCCTGCCTGAGCCACCGCAGGAGCACCCCCCGCCGCGCACCGACTCGCCGTGGCCACGCATCGCCTGGGGGAAATGCGTGGGGTCAGTGCGCTGTCATGACAGCGGCGGTACGCCGGTGCGCAAGGGGTGTCGTCCCTTCGGCTCTACCGTGGGCGCCTTCGGCGCACTGCGCGACGCCCCGCACGGCGACCTGACACCGAGAAGAGAACCTCCCCATGACCACCCCCGCCCCCACCGTCGTCCTCGTACACGGCGCCTTCGTCGACGCGGCAGCCTGGATAGGCGTCATCTCGGAACTGCGGAGCTGCGGCATCCCGGTGATCGCGCCGCCGAACCCACTGCGCGGCCTCGCCTCCGACGCCGCCTGCGTCGCCTCCGTCGTCTCCCAGATCGACGGCCCCGTCATACTCGTCGGTCACTCCTACGGCGGCGCGCTGATCACCGTGGCCGGCGCCGCGGAGAACGTCGTCGGGCTCGTGTACGTTGCCGCGTACATACCGCATGAGGGCGAGAGCCTCGGCGAGCTGCAGGGGCGTTTCCCCGACTCCCCGCTGGCGAGCAACTTGAAGGAGTGGACGTACCCCCTCCTCGACGGCGGCTCAGCCATTGAGGTCACCATCGACGAGGCGGCCTTCCCCTCCGTCTTCGCCGCGGATGTGGCGGAGGATGTCACCAGGGTCCTGGCAGCGGCCCAACGCCCGCTCGCCGCCGTGGCCTTCACCGAGACGGCCTCTGCGGCCGCGTGGCGGACGAAGCTGTCCTGGGCCCTGGTGGCCGGGGCCGACCGCGCGATCAACCCCTATGTGCAGCGCTTTGGCGCTGAGCGCGCCGGGGCCATCGTCGTCGAGCTCCCGGACGCCTCCCACGCCGTCGCCCTGTCCGAACCCAAGCAGGTCGCCGACCTGATCCGGGACGCGGTACGGGCGACGAGCCGACCGGGCCGGCCCTGATCTTCAAGGTGTGCGCACGAGGTCAAGATCGCGTGCTTGGGGAGACTCGCCGCCATCCGGAGAACCCGTAATTTCGAGTGGTGGCGAAAGGAATTGGCATGAGACTCCCCGTTGAGAAAGGAATCAACGTGACAGTTCAGTCGGTGGTGGGTGAATGGCATGAACTGTCCTTGCTTATGCGGCACTTGCCGGATGATCCGCTGGCGATTCGGATGGATTTTCTCGTGACCGAGAACGAGCCAGCGGCCGCCACCTGGGTGTTCAGTCGGGATCTGCTCGCCACTGGGCTCATCCTTCCGTCGGGCGAGGGTGATGTGCGAGTCCGTCCGCACGGTGAGGACGAGACGGACGTCGAACTCATCTCGGGACGGGCCTGGTGTGTCGTCAGGATGGCATCGGCCGATGTGCGTGACTTCTGTGGACCGGTCACTTGCGGACGGCAAGTTCCGCTCCCTGACATCTCACTCGTCGGGCGAAGCATCAGGGAGGTGACCGTGCAGCTGGTACGGCTTCTCGTCGGGATGGATACGGACGCGGGTACGGCGCCAGGCGGCATCGAAGGAGAGGCTGCCGCTGCTCGCCCGGACCAGCCGCCAGGCTCCCGCGACGGGCCCAGCTGTATTGAACCGTTCCGCATCCTTCCCGCACTCGCCCAGGCACCGGCACCGGCAGGGCGCCTGGGCTCTTCGTGGCGTGCCGGGACGTCAGGCCGGCCGGACCGGGAGAGTTGATCCGGCCGGTCCCGGCCAGGGACACCGCCGCCGGTGCCGTCAGTCGCTGTAGACACCGACCTCTTGGAGTGAGAAGCCCCACTCGGTGCCGCGCTCCAAGCCTTGGATTCGTACGTAGCGCGCCGGAGTTCGGGCGAACCGCACGGTGTCCAGGCCGCCGTCACCAGCGGCCGTGGACCATGCCGTCTGCCAGTTCTCGCCGTCCTGCGACAGCTCGATGCGGTACGACTTCGCGTATGCCGCCTCCCAGTCGAGGGTGACGCGCTTGACCGGCTTCGCGGATCCGAGGTCGATCTGCAGCCACTGGTCGTTCTTCCACTCGCTGGCCCAGCGGGTGCCCTTGTCTCCGTCCACGGCCTTGCCGGGAGCGAAGCTGACGAAGGGGTTCCACCACTCCGACGTGGACGCCGAGGCGGCCGCACCCGAGGCCAGATTCACCCCGGACTTGTGCTTCTCGGTGTTCCCCCAGGTGCGCAGGTAGGACTCGGCACCTGCGAAGAGGTCGTCCACGATCTCCTGGCCGCCGACGATCCGGATGTCCTCGATCCAGTCCGGGACCATGCCGTAGTGCGCGCCGCCGTCGGTGTTGAAGTCCCACGTGCGCTCGCCGGTGGTCTGCTTGTCGATCACCGATCCGCCGTCCGTGCTGCGGAAGGGGTACTTCACCGGGTTGGGGGTGTCCCCGCCCCGCGGGGCCGGCCAGCCGCCGACGCCGTTCATGTCGGTGCCGTAGCCGTAGCCGACCTGGTACTTCTCGCGCAGCGCGTCCGTGCGCCTGGCCTCCGCGCTGAAGCCCTCGGAGCCGCCCATGTACTGGGCGGCGAACCCACCCAGCTTGTAGAGGCGTTCGGTCCAGCCCAGGTCCATCCAGCTGTGCGAGGAGATGGCGCCCGGGTACGACTCGGATTCGAGGATGTCGAAGGCCTGGTCAGCGGCCTTGACGCTCATGTGGTCGAGCTCCAGCATCATGTTGCGCTTCATCATGCCGCGCACCGCGTACGCCCCCAGGTCGGTCAGCCCGCGGGTGTTGCACTGCGCGCCCGAGGCGTACGAGGGGACGGCCACGCCCTCCGGGAGCTGCTTCTCCGCCTGTGGTGCCGCCGCGTTGCCGATGGGGTTGTCGTGCTGCGGGCCGCGGCAGTTCTCCGTCTTCCAGAACGTGCCGGTCGACAGGAACTGGCCCACGTTGATCGCCGTACCGAGCGCGCCGGAGTCGTAGCGCACCCCGCACAGGGCGTTGTCGAACTTGTGGCACAGGAACATGCTGCTCACGCCCAGTTCATGCAGTTCGTCCAGACCGCGGTCGATGTCGTCCTTGCTGCACTGCGCGATGTCCAGGATCTGCTTGCAGCCGAACGGCTCCGAGGTCTCGACGCCCAGGACGACGGCCAGCTTGCCCTGCTCGATGACCTTTCGGGCTTGCGCGCTGTCCGTGACGATCCGGAACCAGCCCTTGCCCGGGCCGCCGTACATCTTGTCGATGAAGGCCTGCATGTCGTAGGTCTTCTTCGCCTCAAGGCGGATGGCGGTCATCTCGTCGCAGCTACGGTCCTTGAAGAAGTAGACCGAGCAGATCACGCCGTTGGTGACCAGGTCGTTGACCAGCACCCGCTGGCCGCCGCGCCAGGCCCGCTCGATCCAGGCGTAGTAGTTCTGCTGGTGGGTCAGCGAGTCGTGGGCGGGCCAGTCCTTGAAGGTGGGCCACCCGTTGGGGTCGTGCTTGCCGTCGCCCCCCTTGGTGATCATGTCGAAGATGGCGAGCGAGCCGTCGGGGTAGTGCTCGGGGCAGTCCTTGAGCGCGTCGGCGACGCCCTGCTCCGAGAAGGGCTTGCCGCAGATCAGCCGGCCGCCGAAGCCTTCGTTGGACATGATGTGGTCGTGGGCGTCGACGAAGCCTCTTACGCGGCCCTGGGCGTCGGTGCCCTTGAAGGGCTCGCCCGTGACGTCGATCTGCGAGTCGGGTGCGGGCCGCGCGGTCGGGGTCCACCAGCCGGGGTCGGGCTCCGCCGCGGAGCTGGGCATCGGGCCGAGTACCAGGGCCATCACGGCGAGGAGCAGTGACACCACCGTGAGGGATCCGACTCTGCGGCGCGGAGGTTGAACCATGGTCATCACACACCTTGATTGACATGCGCATTCAAGTTACTGACGGGTTTTTCAGAATCGCGACCCCCGTCGGCGGAGTCAACGGTCCGGGCCGAAAAACATGAGAATTTCTCATCTTCAGTGAACTCGTGCTCAACTGCGGCCAGTTGATGGTTGATCGAGCATCGAAAGTCGAATGGCCCGCACGGGCGGGCCCGCCCGTGCGGACCATCGTCAGGCCACGCTGCGGATGCGGTTGACGAGGAGGCCGCCGATGAGGGTGACCAGGGCCGTGGTGGTGTAGAGGCCGGTGTAGCCGCCGAGGTGGGTGATGATCGGCGCGGCGAGGGCGGGGGCGAGGACCTGCGGGCCGGAGTTGGCGATGTTGATGACGCCGAGGTCTTTGGCACGGCCGGCGGCCTCGGGCAGGACTTGCGTGACCAGGGCCTGGTCGACGGCGAGGTAGACGCCGTAACCCGCGCCGAGGACGGCCGCGGCGGCGAGGGCGGACGGCCAGGTGTGGAGCAGGGCGAGCAGCACTGCTGCTGCGGCCATGACAAACGAACAGAGGACGACGAAGACCTTGCGGCGTCCGACGCGGTCGGACAGGACACCGGCGGGGATGGCCGTGAGTGCGGCGCAGAGGGTGTAGATCACCGTGAGGATCAGTACGCCGGTGCCAGGGTCGCCGTAGTGGACGGCGTCGGCGAGGAAGTAGAACAGGTAGAGGGTGCCGAGGGCGTTGCCGAGGTTGATCAGGAACCGGGTGAGCCAGGCCCAGCCGAAGTCGGGGTGCTGCCGGGGACTCACCCAGAGCGAGCGGGCGAAGGCGCGGGCATCGAAGGCGGGGCGCAGCGCCCGGGACAGGGGCGGCTCGGAGTGGCGCAGCACGAAGGGGAGGGCGAGTGCGACGGTGAGCACGGCGAGGGTGCCGTAGCCGGAGCGGACACCGGTGATCAGCTGTGTGGTGATCAGCGCGCCGAGGACGAGGCCGAAGGACTGCATGAGGCCGGTCCAGCCGGAGACCTGAGCGCGTTGGGTGAGCGGTACACGGTCGGCGATCGGGGTGGTGACCCCGACCAGCATCGCGTTCAGGCCTGCCTGCGCGAGGCACCAGCCGACGGCGACCCCGGCCACGGTGTGCTGGGTGGCGGTGACCGCCAGCCCCGCCGCCCCGGCGAGGGCGCCGCCGAGGATCCAGGGCCGACGGCGGCCGAACCGGCTCGTGGTGCGGTCGGACCATGCACCGGCGAGCGGGTTGGCCACCACCGCGACGAGCGCGCCGAGGCCGGTGACGAGTGAGAGCGCATCGTTCTTGCCGTGCGGGTCGATCTGCTCCAATTGGAGTGGCAGCAGGATCTGGATGGGTGTCATGAACGCCATGAAGACGGCGAGCGTGGCCAGCGAGAGGTTCGCCGTCCAGCCGGCCCTGACCGGGACGGTGGGCTCGGCGAAGACGGCGGCGTCCGCCGCGGAGGCATGGGACATGACGACTCCGTCGCTCAGGACCGTTGGGAGGCGATCAGGTCGCGGTACCAGTCGAAGCTCGCCCGGGGCGTGCGACGTCGGGTGGCGAAGTCGACCTCGACCAGACCGAAGCGCTGGTGATAGCCCTCGGCCCACTCGAAGTTGTCGAGCAGCGACCAGGTGAAGTAGCCGCGCACGTCCACCCCGCGGGACACGGCGCGGGCGACCGCGTCGATGTGTCCGGCGAGGTACTCGATGCGCGCCTGGTCGTGCAGCCCGGCCGGCTGCGAGCAGCCGTTCTCGGTGATCCACACCGGCGGAAGGTCGTCGCTGTAGCGGGCCTTGAGGCCGGTGAGCAGCTCTGTGAGCCCGTCGGGGACCACTGGCCAGTCGAAAGCGGTTCGCTCGTACGGCTCCGCGGGCTCGGCCAGGTCGAAGGGCAGCGCGGCGGCAGGGTCGGCCGGGGCGGTCACCCAGGTGGGGTTGTAGTAGTTGACGCCCAGCCCGTCCAGCGGAGCGGAAATCGTGGCGAGATCGCCGTCGCGCACCACTCCTCCCCAGCTCGGGTCGGTCATGCCGTAGGCCGACAGGTCGGGATAACTACCCAGCAGCAGCGGGTCGTTGAAGAGCCGGTTGTGCAGGACGTCATAGGCGGAGGCCGCCGCCACGTCCGTGTCCTGCCGGGCGTCGGGGCGCAGGCGGACGGGTGTGCAGTTGTTGGCGATCAGTATCTGCCCACCTGGAACGGCGGCCCGCAGCGCCGCGGTCGCGAGGCCATGGCCGAGCAACTGGTGATGTGCGACGGGCAGTGCGTCGAGCATCAGTGCGCGGCCCGGGGCGTGGACGCCGAAGCCGTAGCCGAAAGACATGTGAACGAAGGGCTCGTTCAGGGTGATCCACCGCTTGACCCGGTCGCCCAGCCGTTCCGCGACCACGGCCGCGTACTCGGCGAAGCGATTGGCGGTCTCGCGGTTCAGCCATCCGCCTTCGTCCTCCAGGGCCTGCGGCAGGTCCCAATGGAACAGGGTGGGTGTGGGCTCGATCCCGGCGTCGAGCAGCGCGTCGACCAGGCGCTCGTAGAAGTCCAGTCCGCGCGGCTCGACCTTGCCCGCGCCGGTCGGCAGGATGCGAGGCCAGGAGACCGAGAAGCGGTACGCGTCGAGTCCGAGCCGGCGCATCAGCGTGACGTCCTCGTCGAACCTGTGGTGGTGGTCGCAGGCGACGTCGCCGGTGTGGCCGTCGCGTACGGCCCCGGGGCGCCGTACGAAGGTGTCCCAGATGGACGCCCCCTTGCCGTCCTCGTCGGCCGCGCCCTCGATCTGGTACGCGGCGGTCGAGGCGCCCCAGGCGAAGTCGGCCGGGAGGCGGGGGAGTCGGGTGGCATCCGTGGGGCTCGTCGTCACTGGCGCCTGCCTTCATTGGTGATGCGCGAGTCGCCCAGGTTCGGCCGCCCGCGCGCGGCTCCGGAATTCTGCCGACGGCCGCTCTTCGCGCCCTGACGGCAGCCTGGGGGCGGCTGTTCGTGACCGGGGCACGCCGTCCAAGGTGGGCCGCACCGTAACATGAACCAGCGTTCACGTTCTATGGGTCGGACCTGGCCACGACCTGGCCGACGGGGAGCGGGAGGGGCGCTGCTCGGGCAGTGGCAGCGTTGGCCGGGACCGCCCCCAGGGCGAACGTCGAGGCCGAGACCACGGTCCGCGGCGGCGGACCTCGGATGGTGGCAGATCTCGGTGGCCGGCTCGGCGAGCCCCCGGAGTCGGCGCCCGGCGGGGCCTCGGGTGGCTGGGCTCGGCCGGGGCGAGTTGCCGGGCAGAGCGTGGCCGGGATGATGGCCCGTGTCACGACGCCCAGGGTGCGGGGCCGGTCAGCGGCGGTATCGGTCGGCCCGACAGCCCGGACCCACAGCCCTGGGCCCGGTGAGCCGCTGAGCGCCCCGGTTCACCCTTCCGCGGCCGTCAGCCGGCCGTGCAGGTTCTCCCAGTAGGCGTTCAGCATCAGCTTGAGCTCGTCCACGGTTTCCAGGTCCGGCTCGCCGTCGCTCTTGAACACTTCGTGCAGCACGGCGTTGGCGGCCCACACCACCATCCGCGTCGCCCGTTGCACCCGGTGGCCGCCGGGCCCGCCGGTCAGGTGCTCCACGATGCGTTGCAGGCCCTCGGCGATGTATGTGTTGCTCGCCTCGTCGGCCCGCGCGAGCTCGGGACTGAGGTGCCGCCCGGCCCACAGAGCCATGCCGCCCGTCTGGGACCGGATGAGCTCGGCGTAGACGCCGACCATCATGCCGACCGGGTCGGTCAGTTCACCCTCGACGGTACGCTCGACGAGTCCGTCGATGGCGGCCTTGAAGGCATCGAGGTACCGCTGGCCCAGCGCGTCCACGACGGCGCTCTTGTCCGGGTAGAACTGGTAGATACTGCCGACCGGCGTGCCCGCCTCCTCGGCGATCCGTCGCATCGTCAGCGCCTCGTACCCCTCCTGTGACAGGATCCGGTCGACCGCAGCAAGGATGGCCTCGACCCGGGCCCGGCTGCGTGCCTGCTGAGGCTGCCTCCGTAGCCGCGCCCGCGACGTCGGCTGCGGCTTGCCTGCTTCCGTCACCACGTGCCCCCGGTCGTCCGATGACGCGAACGTAGCACGCGGCCACGGAGCGGGGGCCGGCCATGCTGCGCCCCCGCTCCGTGCGCCGGCTACAACAAGGCCGAAGCCGTCGACAAGCTCCGCGAGGCAGCACACGGATCTTGATGATCCGCCGCTCGATGCGGGTCGTCCGGCGTGGGCTGTGGTGCGGGCGCGAGGACCGGTCGGTCATGCCGGCCTCGCCCATCTCCCGGTAGCGGCCGGCCCACCGCTGGGCCGTCGTCGGCGAGACCTGGAAGCGTTCGGCTGCCCGGCGCAGGGACCAGCCGTCATCCACGACGCAGCGGGCCAGGCGCAGACGTCCGGTCTCGGTCAGGGGTGCATTACGGTCGGGCACGAGGGCCTTTCGGTCGGTGTAGACGTCGCAATCCGCACCGAACCCGGAAGGCCCTCACCCATTCAAGAACCCTCAGCCGAGGTCTCGCTCACCTGTCCACAACCTCCCCGGACAGAACACCTGGTTCACCCTCGACGGCACCGACCACACCACCCACAAGGAACAGGGCGGCATGATCCGCCGCTACATCACCTGGCGAAACCGCCATGCCAACGACCGGCGCCTACGCGCTGTCGTCGACAGGGCAAACGTTGCCTGATCCGGCACTAGTAGTGCGTCGCTGCTTAGCTGTGGGTTGTCTGGTTGGGAAGCTGATGTCTGGCAGATCCTTCTTCCGTTCTGCCGGACAGGGGTGGT
>NZ_JBEOVN010000130.1:0-22165 GCF_040295565.1 Streptomyces sp. NPDC002785
CTTCATATGACCGTGAGCCCTCTGCCCGGAACGGGCAGAGGGCTCACGGTCATATGAAGTCGTAAGAAATGGAGGGCGGGCGGGCTCAGCCGAAGACGGGACCGGTGTACTTCTCGCCGGGGCCCTGGCCGGGCTCGTCCGGTACGAGCGACGCCTCGCGGAACGCCAGCTGCAGGGACTTCAGGCCGTCACGCAGCGGAGCCGCGTGGAAGGAGCTGATCTCGGTGGTGCTGGCGTCCAGCAGGCCGGCCAGTGCATGCACCAGCTTGCGGGCCTCGTCGAGGTCCTTGTGCTTGTCACCGTCCTCGGTCAGCCCGAGCTTCACGGCGGCGGCGCTCATCAGATTGACCGCGACCGTCACGATCACCTCGACCGCGGGCACCTCCGCGATGTCGCGGGCCATGTCGTCGAAGTCTGGGGAACCGGTGGTGGGGGTCGCGTCACTCATGCGCCATACGATAGGCCCACTCCGGAGGCATGCTGTCTGCGGGAGCGGGGGCGACAGCTGGTTAGCGCACGCCCGGGGGAGCTGCTAACCTTGTGTAACGACCGGCTGGGCATCTATGTGCTCGGCCCACAAGTGGAGGCTCCGATCTCCCACCTGACCATCCTCCGGGACGGCAGGTCACCGGTCAGGTGGCGCCCATCGTTCCGTACGGACGATGGAGCCGCCCGATGCGCCCCGCGGTTGACCGCGGCGGTGTTCCGGTTTTCCAGGAGCCCCGCCTGTGTCCCGTCCGGGGCATTTTTGATGTGCTGGTGCGGTTGGTCTCACGAAACAGACGTTACGTGGCTGTCCGCCAGACGGCCGCGTGGTGCTACCGAGGAGGATCCATCAGCGCCGAGCCCCGCATCAACGACCGGATTCGCGTTCCCGAGGTGCGACTTGTCGGTCCCAGCGGCGAGCAGGTCGGGATTGTTCCGCTTGCCAAGGCCCTGGAACTCGCACAGGAGTACGACCTCGACCTGGTCGAGGTGGCGGCGACCGCCCGTCCGCCCGTGTGCAAGCTCATGGACTACGGGAAGTTCAAGTACGAGTCGGCCATGAAGGCCCGTGAGGCGCGCAAGAACCAGGCGCACACGGTCATCAAGGAGATGAAGCTCCGGCCGAAGATCGACCCGCACGACTATGACACCAAGAAGGGTCATGTCGTCCGGTTCCTCAAGCAGGGCGACAAGGTCAAGATCACGATCATGTTCCGTGGTCGTGAGCAGTCCCGCCCTGAGCTGGGCTTCCGACTGCTCCAGCGTCTCGCTTCGGACGTGGAGGAACTCGGCTTCATCGAGTCCAACCCGAAGCAGGACGGCCGGAACATGATCATGGTTCTGGGCCCGCACAAGAAGAAGACCGAAGCCATGGCCGAGGCCCGCGAGGCCCAGGCCGCCCGCAAGGCGGGGCGTCAGGGTTCGACCCCCGACGCCGAAGCTGCGGACGAGGCTGCCGAAGCGCAGCCCGAGGCTCCGGCCGAGACACCTTCCGAGGCATGACCTCAGGGGGCCGCCATCCAGGCGGCCCCGGGTCTCCCCGGAATTCCCACCAAGATCTGACGCCCCTGCTGTCCGGTGCCCCGCACCGCGAGGGGCGCCACTGACGAGGAGAGAACGGCGCGATGCCGAAGAACAAGACGCACAGCGGTGCCAGCAAGCGCTTCAAGATCACCGGCTCCGGCAAGGTGCTCCGCGAGAAGGCCGGCAAGCGCCACCTGCTCGAGCACAAGTCGTCCAAGAAGACCCGCTCGCTGACCGGCACGGTCGTCGTGGCTCCGGCCGACGCCAAGAAGATCAAGAAGCTTCTCGGCAAGTGAGGTTCGGCCCCCGGTGAATCCGGGGGCGCGACCTCGATCACACCGGGACCAATTCGTTTCCGGGCTGGGTGAGTCGATACCGTGAACACCAGCCCCGCTACAAGGAGTTAACAAGTGGCACGCGTCAAGCGGGCAGTCAACGCCCACAAGAAGCGCCGGGCAATCCTCGAGGCCGCCAGCGGTTACCGCGGTCAGCGCTCGCGCCTGTACCGCAAGGCCAAGGAGCAGGTCACCCACTCCCTGGTCTACAACTACAACGACCGCAAGAAGCGCAAGGGCGACTTCCGTCAGCTGTGGATCCAGCGCATCAACGCCGCTGCCCGCCAGAACGGCATGACGTACAACCGCCTCATCCAGGGTCTGAAGGCCGCCAACATCGAGGTGGACCGCAAGATCCTGGCCGAGCTCGCGGTCAACGACGCCAACGCGTTCGCTGCCCTCGTCGAGGTTGCCCAGAAGGCCCTCCCGAGCGACGTCAACGCCCCGAAGGCCGTCTGATCCAGGTCGCACTTCTTGGCTTCTGAGCCGGACCCGCAGGCGCTCGTCGTCTGCGGGTCCGGTGCGTTGCACGACATGTTCCGTACGTCCGTCACCTCCGTACGCAGAGAGGCTCGCCGCCGACCATGGGCACCCCCGAACTGATCTCCCCGCGATCGCCGCGCGTCACCGCCGCCCGGCGGCTGGCCAAGCGCAACTTCCGCGGCAAGGAGCGCAGATTCATCGCCGAGGGGCCGCAGGCCGTGCGCGAGGCCGCCGAGCACCGCGGCAGCGACGGCGAGGCGACGCTGATCGAGCTGTTCGCCACCGTCGAGGCGGCCGAGCGGTACGCCGGCATCGTCGACGCAGCCCATGCGGCCGGAGCCCGGGTGCACCTCGCGGACGGCGATGTGCTCGCCGATGTGTCGCAGACCGTCACCCCCCAGGGGCTGATCGGTGTCTGCCGCTTCCTCGACTCGCCGTTCGACGCCATCCTCGCCGCGAAGCCGAAGCTGGTCGCCGTCCTCGCCCACGTACGCGACCCGGGGAACGCAGGTACGGTGCTGCGCTGCGCCGACGCCGCGGGCGCCGACGCCGTCGTGCTCACCGATGCCTCGGTCGACCTCTACAACCCCAAGTCCGTCAGGGCCTCGGTCGGTTCGCTCTTCCATCTGCCGGTCGCAGTCGGTGTTCCGGTGGAGCAGGCCGTGCAGGGGCTGAGGGACGCGGGCGTACGGATTCTCGCCGCCGACGGAGCGGGCGACGACGACCTCGACGACGAACTCGACGCGGGGACCATGGGCGGGCCGACCGCCTGGGTCTTCGGCAACGAGGCCTGGGGCCTGCCGGAGGAGACCCGGGCGCTGGCAGACGCCGTCGTGAGGGTGCCGATCCATGGCAAGGCGGAGAGCCTCAATCTGGCGACAGCCGCGGCCGTCTGCCTGTATGCCTCCGCACGGGCCCAGCGCCCCCGCCGCTGAGGCCTTTCTTTCGGACCGGACCGGGAAGGGCGCTGCGAGGTCGTTAATCCGCGGCCGCAGTCCTGGCCCGCAGGGCCACCGCGACCAGTGCCGCGTCGTCGGGGCGGCGGACGTCGCGGCCGGTCAGCTCTTCCCGAGCGGCACCGCCCTCGTCGCCGTCGACCGGCCGATCGGCCCGGGGACACCCGACACCGCCCCCGGAGCCGTACGGACCGCCCCCGGTCCGGTGCGCATCAACGAGGGGCGCCCGCGCACGGCACTCACCGTCCGCAACACCGGTGACCGTACGGTGTTCGTCTCCTCGCACTATCCGCTGCACGAGGTGAACGCGGCCCTGGAGCTGGACCGGGAAGCGGCGCGGGGGCTGCGGCTGGACATCGCGGCCGGCACCGCGCTGGCCTTCGAACCGGGGGAGTCCCGGGAGGTCTCGCTGATCCCCCTTTCCCGTCACCCGCAGCACGCCCGGTCCGAGGAGCAGCGCGCATGACCAGCATCGACCGCCGTACGTACAACGCTCTGTACGGACCCACCACCGGCGACCGCATCCGGCTCGGCGACACCTCCCTCTGGGTCGAGGTGGAGGCCGACGACGGCACCCCCGGCGACGAACTGCTCGGCGGCTGCGGCAAGACCGTACGCGACGGGCTGCTCGCCTCGCCCCGCTCCGACCGGGAATCCGCCCTGCCGCCCTGGTCTTCAACCGGCTCTTCTTCCCCGAGCTGGACCCGGCCGTGGGCACCATCGCGTCCTTCGTCACCTTCGCCGTGGGCTTCGTCGCCCGCCCCATCGGTGCGGCCGTTTTCGGCCACATCGGCGACCGCTACGGCCGCAAGGTCGCCCTGATCATCACCGTCGTGATGATGGGCGTCACCACCGGCTGCATCGGCCTGCTCCCCAGCTACGCCACCATCGGCATCTGGGCCCCCGTCCTCCTCGCACTGCTCCGCTTCCTGCAGGGCATCTCGGTCGGCGGTGAGTGGAGCGGCGCCATGCTGCTCACGCTGGAGCACACCCCGAAGGAGAAGCACGGCAGCTACTCCTCGATCCCGCAGCTCGGCTCGCCCGTCGGCACCCTGATCTCGTCCGGCGCGTTCGCCCTGGTCGGGATGCTGCCCGACGATTCGTTCTACTCCTGGGGCTGGCGCCTGCCGTTCCTCGCCGCGTTCCCGCTGCTCGGCTTCGCGCTCTACATGCGGCTGCGGATCGAGGAGTCGCCGGTCTTCCACGCGATGCTCGCCGACGCCGAGAAGAACGGCCCGAAGCCCGCACCGCTCATCGAGGCGTTCCGTTGCACCTAGGGCCGCATGATCATCGGCATCGGTGCGGCCCTGCTCGGCGTCGGCGGCTTCTTCCTGATGACCACGTTCATCATCTCGTACGGCACCGACGAGCTCGGCATCGACAAGTCCGTGATGCTGAACGCCACCGTCATCGGCTCGGTCGTCGAGATCGTCGTGCTCGTCGTGGCGGGGCGGATCGCCGACCGGATCGGCTCCTGGATGGTCTGTGCCATCGGCGGCATCGTCTCGATGGCCGTCGCCTTCCCGGCCTTCTGGCTCGTCGACAC
This sequence comes from Streptomyces sp. NPDC002785, assembly GCF_040295565.1. Lineage (NCBI taxonomy): Bacteria > Bacillati > Actinomycetota > Actinomycetes > Kitasatosporales > Streptomycetaceae > Streptomyces > Streptomyces sp. NPDC002785. The sequence continues at coordinate 4,830 of NZ_JBEOVN010000130.1, forward strand.
CGGCAAGCCCGCACTGGTCTACCTCGGGGTGGGGCTCGGTATAGGCGCACTCTCCATTCCGTACGCCCCCATCGGCGCCGTGGTCTCCGGAATGTTCCCCGAGGCGTTCCGCTGCAGCGCCGTCGCGATGTCCTACAACCTCGCGGGCGTCGTGGCCGGATTCGTACCGCTGCTCGCCACCTCGCTGACCAGCGCGGCCAACGGTGCCTCGTGGGGCGCGGCCCTGCTCCTGATGGTGATCGCGGCCTGCACGACCGTCGGATCGTTCGCCTCCGGATCGCTCACGCGCCGTGAGCGGGCGGCCCTGCCGGCCGGGGACCGCGTCGAGGTCGCCGTCTGACCGAGGCCATGTCCCGTACCCCGCCGAACGGCGGACCGCAGCAGTGCGCCCCCGCAGGGTGTCGCTCCGTCACCGACGACTAGTAGGGTGACGGACTCGGGGGGCCCACTGCACCGGTTCGAGAGGTGGGGTACGGGATATGGCTGTCGGCATGAGCAGGCCGCGCGGGACACACGCGGCCGTCGTGCGCGCCTGCGAGGACCCCGACACGGCGGGCGAACCGGCCGACGGCCTGGTCATCGGACCCGTCGACGCGACCATCGATCCCGACGACCTCCCCGACGGCCTGGTCATCGCAGACGAGACCGGCCGGGTCATCTGCTTCAACTCCGCAGCCGCCCGGATCGCCGCCGTGCCCCGCGCCGCCGCGCTCGGCCGCCCCTTGGAGCACGCACTGCCGCTGGAGGACCTCAAGGGCCGCCGCTGGTGGGCCCTGACCGATCCGTACGGCGGCCTCGCCACCCGGGTCGGCCAGCCCGAGCGCAATCTGCTGCTGCCCGGCGGCCGCGAGGTCCTGGTCTCCGCACGGTACGTACGAGAGCACCCGACCGGTCCCGTACGCCGTCTGGTGATCTCGCTGCGCGGCACCGAGGCCCGCCGCCGTACCGAACGCAGCCACGCCGAGCTGATTGCGATCGTCGCCCACGAGCTGCGCTCCCCACTGACCTCCGTCAAGGGCTTCACCGCGACCCTCCTCGCCAAGTGGGAACGGTTCACCGACGACCAGAAGCGCCTGATGCTGGAGACCGTCGACGCCGACGCGGGCCGCGTCACCCGGCTCATCGCCGAACTGCTCGACATCTCCCGGATCGACTCCGGCCGGCTGGAGCTGCGACGACAGCCCGTGGACATCCCCGCCGCCGTTGAACGCCACATCCAGGCCCTCACCGCGAACGGCCAGACGCCTCCCGGCCGCTTCCTCGTGCGCACCTGCCAGCCGCTGCCCGCGGTCTGGGCCGACCCGGACAAGGTCGACCAGGTGCTCGGCAACCTGCTGGAAAACGCGGTGCGCCACGGCGAGGGAACCGTCACCATTGAAGTCGCACCCGCACCCGCGAAGAGCGACGAGAAGGGAACGGCCGTCACCGTGAGCGACGAAGGCCCCGGCATCCCCGAAGAGTCGATGGGCCGTGTCTTCACCCGCTTCTGGCGGGGAAGCAAGCGCGGCGGTACGGGCCTGGGCCTCTACATCGTCAAGGGCATCGTCGAGGCGCACGGCGGCACGATCACGGTCGGCCGCGGCCCCGGCGGCGGCGCGGAGTTCCGATTTATTCTGCCCGTGAGCACGCCGGCCTACCTGGTCTGAGCAGCCCACGGGCCTCCCACACATCCCGTGACCCTTAGACTCGACTTTTGGCACCTTTGCGTCCTCCAGTCGTTGAGCGGGGCCATGGGGGTCCGGGGGCTTTCCCCCGGTAACGATCTCCCCCACGACAGGGAGCGGATCAGCGAGCGGCGTCATGCGGCTTCGATTGCAAGGCGGAGGAAGGAAGCGGATGGGGCCTCCCCTGGTCGAGCGAAGCCGAGAGCTTGGGGAAGGAGCGTCGTTGACTGACGACAACGCCGCAAGCGGAGTCGCAGGGCGTCGGGAGCCCGCTCCCTGTCGTGGGGGTGCTCGTAAGCGCAGTACCAGCCAATCGGAAGCACGGGAAGAGATGTCGGCACCGAACAAGTCGTACGACCCAGTCGAGGTCGAGGCACTGAAACCGGAAGAGATCGAGCGCATGCGGGACGAGGCGTTCGCCGCCTTCGCCGCCGCCGGTGACCTCGATGCGCTCGCCCAGGCGAAGACCGCGCACACCGGTGGTACCTCGCCCCTGTCGCTCGCCAACCGGGAGATCGGGGCCCTGCCGCCGCAGGCCAAGGCCGAGGCGGGCAAGCGCGTGGGCCAGGCCCGCGGCGCCGTGAGCAAGGCCCTCGCCGCCCGTCAGGCGGAGCTGGAGGCCGAGCGTGACGCCCGCGTACTGGTCGAGGAGGCGGTGGATGTCACGCTGCCCTACGACCGCACCCCGGCCGGCGCCCGCCACCCGCTGACGACCTTCATGGAGCGCGTCGCGGACGTCTTCGTGGCCATGGGCTACGAGGTCGCGGAGGGCCCCGAGGTCGAGGCGGAGTGGTTCAACTTCGACGCCCTGAACTTCGTGCCCGACCACCCGGCCCGGCAGATGCAGGACACCTTCTTCGTCCAGGGCGCCGACGGTGCCAAGAACGACGAGTCCGGTGTCGTGCTGCGTACACACACCTCGCCGGTCCAGGCCCGCACCCTGCTCGACCGCGAGCCCCCCGTCTATGTCGTCTGCCCCGGCCGCGTCTACCGCACCGACGAGCTCGACGCGACGCACACCCCGGTCTTCCACCAGATCGAGCTGCTCGCCATCGACGAGGGCCTCACCATGGCCGACCTCAAGGGCACCCTCGACCACATGGTCCAGGCGCTCTTCGGCCCGGACATGAAGACCCGGCTCCGGCCGAACTTCTTCCCGTTCACCGAGCCGTCCGCCGAGATGGACATGGTCTGCTACGTCTGCCGCGGCGCCTCCGTCGGCAACCCGGACCGCCCCTGCCGCACCTGCGGCAGCGAGGGCTGGATCGAGCTCGGCGGCTGCGGCATGGTCAACCCCAAGGTGCTCATCGCCTGCGGTGTCGACCCCAAGAAGTACAGCGGATTCGCCTTCGGGTTCGGCATCGAACGGATGCTGATGTTCCGCCACAACGTCGAAGACATGCGAGACATGGTCGAGGGTGACGTCCGGTTCACCCGGCCGTTCGGGATGGAGATCTGATGCGCGTCCCGCTTTCCTGGCTGCGGGAGTACGTCGACCTGCCGGCGACACAGACCGGCCGTGACGTACAGGCCAAGCTCGTCGGCGTGGGCCTCGAGGTCGAGAGGGTCGAGCAGATCGGCGCCGGCCTCAAGGGCCCGCTGGTCGTCGGACAGGTACTGACCATCGAGGAGCTGGAGGGCTTCAAGAAGCCCATCCGCTTCTGCACGGTCGACGTCGGCAACGCCAACGGCACCGGCGAGCCGCAGGAGATCGTCTGCGGAGCCCGTAACTTCTCCGTCGGCGACAAGGTCGTCGTGGTCCTCCCGGGCGCCGTCCTGCCCGGAGACTTCGCGATCGCCGCACGCAAGACGTACGGCAAGACCTCGCACGGCATGATCTGCTCCACCGACGAGCTCGGCATGGGCGACGACGGCACGCACGGCATCATCGTGCTGCCGCCGGAGCACGAGGCCGGCACCGACGCGATCGAGCTGCTCGAGCTCGTCGACGAGGTCCTCGACATCGCCGTCACACCGGACCGCGGCTACTGCCTGTCCATGCGCGGCGTCGCCCGTGAGACCGCCATCGCGTACGGGCTGCCGCTGCGCGACCCCGCCCTCCTCGACGTACCCGCGCCGAACGCGTTCGGTTACCCGGTCAAGGTCGCCGACCCGACCGGCTGCGACAGGTTCACCGCGCGCACCGTCGTCGGCCTGCAGCCCGAGGCACGCTCCCCGATCTGGCTGCAGCGCAGGCTGCAGAAGGCCGGGATGCGCCCGATCTCGCTCGCCGTCGACATCACCAACTACGTGATGCTGGAGCTCGGCCAGCCGCTGCACGCCTACGACCGCACCCGCATCGACGGGCCGATCGGGGTGCGCCGCGCCCAGCAGGGCGAGAAGCTCACCACCCTCGACGGCACGGTCCGCGTCCTGGACGCCGAGGACCTGGTCATCACCGACAACCGCGGGCCGATCGGCCTCGCGGGCGTCATGGGCGGAGCCAACACCGAGATCGCTGACGTCCAGGAAGGTGCGCACAGCACCACCGAGGTCGTCATCGAGGCCGCGCACTTCGACGCGATCTCGATCGCCCGGACCGCGCGTCGGCACAAGCTGTCCTCCGAGGCGTCCAAGCGCTTCGAGCGCGGCGCCGACCCACAGGCCGCGGCCGCCGCCGCACAGCGCACCGTCGACCTCCTGGTGCTGCTCGCCGGCGGCACCGCCGAGGCCGGGGTCACCGAGGTCAGCGCCCCGTCCGCGCCCCGCACCATCGCGATGCCCGCCGACCACCCCGACCGGGTTGCCGGTGTCGGCTACGGCCGCGAGACCGTCGTACGCCGCCTCCAGCAGGTCGGCTGCGACGTCTACGGGCAGGACGAGCTCCTCGTCACCGTGCCGTCCTGGCGGCCCGACCTGAGCGAGCCGAACGACCTCGCCGAAGAGGTCATCCGGCTGGAGGGTTACGAGAACCTCCCGTCCACCCTCCCGACGCCGCCGTCCGGCCGCGGGCTCACCGACCGCCAGCGGCTGCACCGCAGGGTCGGCAGGGCGCTCGCCGGAGCCGGCTACGTCGAGGCGCTGAACTACCCGTTCATCGGCGACGCCGTGCTCGACCAGCTCGGGCTCGACGCCGACGACGCCCGCCGCCGTACGGTCGAGCTCGTCAACCCGCTCTCCGACGAGGAGCCGACGCTGCGCACCACGCTGCTGCCGGGCCTGCTCGGCGCACTGCGGCGCAACGACGGCCGCGGCAGCCACGACCTCGCGCTCTTCGAGACCGGCCTCGTCTTCAGGCCGACCGGCGACGAGACGAAGGCCGTACGGCTGCCCGTCGACCGCCGTCCCACCGACGAGGAGATCGCCGGGCTCGACGCCACGCTGCCGCGTCAGCCGCGCTGCGCCGCCGTCGTCCTCGCGGGCGCTCGCGAGCAGGCCGGCTGGTGGGGCAAGGGCCGCCCGGCCGACTGGGCGGATTCCATCGAGGCCGCTCGTACGATCGCCCGTGAGGCGGGTGTCGAGGTGACCGTCCGGAGCGACCAGCACGCACCGTGGCACCCGGGCCGCTGCGCCGCGCTGTACGTCACGGTGAACGGCGAGGAGACCCTCTTCGGGCACGCCGGTGAGCTGCACCCGCGCGTCATCAAGGAGCTCCACCTGCCGGAGCGCACCTGCGCCATGGAGGTCGAGCTCGACGTTCTGGAGCAGGCCGTCGAGGGCGCGCTCCAGGCGCCTCGGATCTCCACCTTCCCGGTGGCGACCCAGGACGTCGCGCTGATCGTCGCCGAGGGCGTACCCGCCGCCGAGGTGGAGCAGGCGCTGCGTACGGGCGCGGGTGAACTCCTCGAGTCGCTACGGCTGTTCGACGTCTTCACCGGCGACCAGATCGGCGCGGGCCGCAAGTCCCTGGCGTACGCGCTGCGCTTCCGCGCGGCGGATCGCACGCTGACCGTCGACGAGGCCACGGCCGCTCGCGACGCGGCGGTGGCCCTGGCCGCCGAGCGGACGGGCGCGGTGCTGCGGGGCGCGTAACGCCTCACGCATCACACATCATGAAGGAGGGGCGTATCCGCTGACCGGATACGCCCCTCCTGTGCTCGCCGAGCGGCACAGAACCGCTCGTGGGCGTTCCCCGCACCGTCCGTGCCGCCGCGGGGTGCCGGACAGGTCGGCGGAAACGGACGGTGCGGTTGCGGGTCGTCGACTGTACGAGGGGGGAGCAGACGACCCGGCCGCCTCTTGCGAGACGACTGATTCAACCGATCCGCGCACCGGTGCAACAGAGCGCGCAGCGGGACGGTTCGGGCATTCCGTTCACACCCCGTGTGAATCGTGCTCCACTGGTTCGGCACGCCTCGGCGTGCCGAACCACCGGAGGGGCACATGGGGGCAACGGAGCCCAACATTCTGCTGGAGGCCCTGATTGAGGAGGCGGGCGTCTCCCGGGCCGGCCTCGCCGCGCACATCAACCGGGCCGGCCGCTCCCGCGGACTGTGCCTGCGGTACGAACACACCGCGGTGGCCCGCTGGTTGAAGGGGCAACGCCCACGCGGCCAGGTGCCGGACCTGATCTGTGAAGTGCTCGGTAACCGGCTGAAGCGGCCTCTGTCGCTGGCCGACATCGGCATGGCGACCCCGGGCGCCGGCGCGGCCGGGCCCGGATCCACACTCACCGGGTTCGTTGAGCGGGCCACCGCGCTGTGGCGCTCCGACGAACAACAGCGCCCGCACTTACTCGCCTCGGCCGCCGTCACGGGCACCACTGCGGTGATGCCCGTCTGGGAGTGGGAGAACCCGCCGGAGGACGTCGATGTCTCCCGCAGCGGCACGACCCGGGTCGGCATGGCCGACATAGTGACCCTGCGCGCGGCCCGTACCCACTACGAACTGATGTACCGCAGGGCGGGCGGAATCGCGACCCGATCCCGCATCGTCGGCTTCCTCAACGCCGAGACCGCCCCGCTGCTGCGCGGCGGTTACAGCGACGCGATGGGGCGCCAACTGCACCGGGCGACGGGCGGGTTGGTGGCGGTTGCGGGTATCTGCGCATACGACTCCGACGCGCACGGGCTCGCCCAGCGCTACTTCCACCAGGCGCTGAGGCTGGCCAAGGCGAGCGGGGACCGGGGGCTCGGCGGCTATGTGATCGCCCTGCTGGTCAACCAGTCGCTGTTCCTCGCCGACTACCGGCAGTCCGTGGCCTTCGCGCAGGCGGCGCTACGGGCCGCGGGCCGGCACATCACTCCCGCGCTGGCCGCCGATCTGTACGCGATGCAGGCCAAGGCCTACGCCCGCATCGGCGACGCCACAAGCGCCATGGAGTGCATCCGGCGTGCCGAGTCGGAGGCCGAACGTATCCGGCCGGCCCATGAACCGGACGAGATGGGGTACGTCCAGCCGGGTCTGGTCAATGTGCAGGTGGCCGAGGCCCTGCTCGGCCTCGGCGATCTGCCGGGGGCCAGGGAACACGCGGCGACGGCCGTACGGACCCCGGCGCACGACCGTGGCCGGGTGCACCGTCTGGCCATGCTGACCCATGTCGAGCTGCGTCAGGGCGAGGCGGACCGGGCGGCGGCCACGGCGGTGGAGATGGCGGAGCGGGCCAGGGGCATGGAGTCGCAGCGGCTGCGCGACCGGCTGCGTGCGGTGCGTGAGGATCTGATCGCGAGCGGCTGCGCCGACGCGGGGCGGGCCGCCGAACTGATCGACGGGGCGTTGCGCGTACCGCTGTGAGTTATACCCCGCGGGTACCGGTGCGTTCCCCTCCGGTCCCGCTCCTGCTGCGATGTTGCCACCTACTTGTCGGAAGGTGGCAAAACTGTGCAGTGGGCGAATCTGAACGAACAAACCGTGTATGAGAACCGCTGGTTCCGGGTCAATCTGGCGGATGTGCTCATCCCCGACGGCCGCCATCTCGACCACTACCTCATCCGGCTCCGCCCCGTCGCGGTGGCCACCGTCGTCAATGAGGCCAACGAGGTACTGCTGCTCTGGCGGCACCGGTTCATCACCGACAGCTGGGGCTGGGAACTCGCTGCGGGCGTCGTCGAGGACGGCGAGGACATCGCGGCGGCCGCCGCCCGGGAGATGGAGGAGGAGACCGGCTGGCGCCCGGGCCCGCTGCGTCCGCTGCTGACCGTGGAGCCTTCGAACGGCCTCACCGACGCCCGGCACCACCTCTACTGGTCCGAGGAGGCCACCTGGACCGGCCACCCCGGTGACGACTTCGAGTCCTCGCGCCGCGAGTGGATACCGCTCAAGCTGGTGCCCGACATGATCGCCCGCGGCGAGGTTCCGGCCGCGGGCATGGTGGCCGGGCTGATGATGCTCCATCACTTACGGCTGGGATGAAGCTCCAGGAACCGAACGGGGCCGGACGGGGGTTTCCCGGCCGGCCCCGCAGAGGCACGAGCGACGGATCAGGAGTACGGGTAGAAGCCCGAGCCCGTCTTGCGGCCGAGGCGGCCCGCGTCCACCATCCGCTGGAGCAGCGGGGGAGCGGCGTACAGCGGCTCCTTGAACTCCGCGTACATCGAGTCGGCGACCGAGGCCACGGTGTCGAGACCGATCAGGTCGGAGAGCTTGAGCGGGCCCATCGGGTGGGCGCAGCCGAGCTCCATGCCGTTGTCGATGTCCTCGCGGCTGGCGATCCCCGACTCGAACATCCGGATCGCGGAGAGCAGATACGGAATCAGCAGCGCGTTGACGACGAAGCCGGAGCGGTCCTGGGCGCGGATCGGGTGCTTGCCGAGGACATCCTGAACCAGGGCCTCGGAGCGCTTCACCGTCTCGTCGGACGTCGTCAGCGCGGGGATCAGCTCGACGAGCTTCTGCACCGGGGCCGGGTTGAAGAAGTGGATGCCGATGACCTGGTCCGGGCGAGAGGTCGCCACGGCCAGCTTCACCAGCGGGATGGAGGAGGTGTTCGAGGCGAGGATCGCGTCCTGCCGGGTCACCACCTGGTCGAGTACCTGGAAGATCTCGGTCTTGACCTGCTCGTTCTCCACGACGGCCTCGATGACGAGATCGCGGTCGGCGAACTCTCCGAGGTCGGTGGTGAAGCTCAGACGAGCCAGTGTCTCGTCGCGCTCCTCCGGAGTGATCTTGCCGCGTTCGGCGGCTTTCGAGAGGGAGTTGTGCAGCCGGGTGCGGCCGATCTCCAGCGCCTCGCCGGTGGTCTCGGCCACCTTGACCTCAAGACCGCTGCGGGCGCACACCTCCGCGATACCCGCGCCCATCTGGCCACAGCCCACCACTCCGACGCGTGCAATGTCGGCCATAGAGTCCGTCACCTCGTGCCTTTCGCTGTTCTCCGTGTCGCAGGATCCCGTCTGATTCCGGTGCCCGCCCCGACCCCCCGACGTTACTCCGCGACCTACGGGTCATTGCGGGCCGGGGCGGGCATGCTCTGCGTTACGCCCGGATATCGGGGCGACGGACGAGGACAGAGAGACGGCAGGTGCAACGAAATGCGGCAAATGGCCAGAAGAGGCTTTGTGGCGGGTGCGGCCGGGGTGGTCGCAGGGGTGGTGAGCACAATCACCACGGCCGGTGACGCCGTCGCGGTCCCGTCCCGGCAGGCCGGCTCCGGGCTGACGGGCGCAGCGCCGCGCGAGCGTGGTCACCATGTGGCGCGGCGCGAGCTGCGCGGCATGTGGGTCGCCACCGTCGCCAACGTCGACTGGCCCTCGGCGCCCGGTCTGACAGCGGCGGCGCAGAAGGCCGAGCTGATCGCGTACCTCGACGAGGCCGTCGACCGGCGCCTGAACACCGTGATCCTCCAGGTCCGGCCGACGGCCGACGCGTTGTGGCCCTCGCCCTACGAACCGTGGGCCCAGTACCTCACCGGGGTCCAGGGCAAGGACCCCGGCTGGGATCCGCTGGGCACCGCCGTCCGGGAGGCGCACCGCCGCGGCCTGGAACTGCACGCCTGGTTCAACCCGTACCGGGTCGCCAACCACACCGATCCGTCCCGGCTGGTCGCCACCCACCCCGCCAGGCTGCACCCCGACTGGGTCCTGCCGTACGGCGGGAAGCTCTACTACAACCCCGGAATCCCCGAGGTCCGCCGCTTCGTCCAGGACGCGATGCTGGACGCGGTTCGCCGCTACGACATCGACGCCGTGCACTGGGACGACTACTTCTACCCGTACCCGGTGGCCGGGCAGGTCTTCGACGACGACGCCACCTATGCGAAGTACGGCGCGGGTTTCCCGGACAAGGCCGCCTGGCGGCGTGACAACACCGACAAGCTGGTCCGTGAGACGGCCGAGCGAATCAAGAAGATCAAGAAGAACGTCCAGTTCGGGATCAGCCCGTTCGGTGTGTGGCGCAACGCCTCGACCGATCCGCTCGGCTCCGCCACGAAGGCGGGTGTGCAGACCTACGACGATCTGTACGCCGACACCCGCGGCTGGGTCCGGAAGGGCTGGATCGACTACATCTGCCCGCAGATCTACTGGAACATCGGCTTCGCCGCCGCCGACTACGCCAAGCTGCTGCCCTGGTGGGACGCCGTCGTACGGGGCACGGGCGTCGATCTGTTCGTGGGCGAGGCGCTCTACAAGGCCGGTGACCCGGCCCAGCCCGCCGCCTGGCAGAACCCGGCCGAGCTCTCCCGCCACCTCGACTTCGCCGCCGCCTACGACCAGGTGCGCGGCCATGTCTACTTCTCCGGCACGAACGTCGTCACGGACCGGATCGGAGCCATGGACCGGGTGGTGGCCGACCACTATCGCAACAGGGTGCGCCCACCTCGCTGACAGAAGAAGCGCAGTGGACGCACCGGGTGTTGTGGGCGGGCTGCCGGAATCCGGTCGGCCCGCCCAGGGCCCGGGGGTGAAGAGCAGTGCCGTCCGCGCCCGCCGGAGGCCGCTACGGGGTCTCCGGTGCCTGCTTCCGGACGACGGTGTGCTGGACGACGCTGTCGGGACCGGGCGAAATCAGGTGTTCGTGTCCGTCCTCGAAGCGGACGCGGAACGGGGGAGTGCCCCCGGCCCCGAGCACTTCGACGATCTCTGCGACACGGTCGTGCTGGCCCACGGTCCTGCCGTGCGTCAGTAGCCGGTCGCCCGCGTGTGCCTCCATCGGGAGTGACCTCCTCACGGGTGGCGGTCCTTGTCGACAAGTCTATGACCGAAAGGCGACTTCGCTCGGTGGGCGGTGCGTGGTTCTCACCCCGGACGCCGGGCACGCCCCGTTCGCTGGGTGGCCGCGATGCAGACGAGCACCGCGATCGCTGCCACCGGCGCCGCCGCCGGGACCTCCTCGCCGAGCAGGAAGAACGACAGCACCAGAGTCAGCAACGGCTGCGCGAGCTGAAGCTGGCTGGCCCGCGGGACCCCGATCTGCGCCATCCCGCGGTACCAGACGTACAGTCCGAAGAAGGTGGACCCGGCCGCCACCCAGACCAGTCCGATCACTCCGTGCGCGGTCAGCCGCACCGGCTCCAGCGGCAACGCGATGGCCGCCGCTGCCACCGCGAGCGGCAGGGAGAGGATCAGCGCCCAGCCGACCACCTGCCAGCCCGGCATGATCCCGGCCAGCCTGCCGCCCTCGGTGTACCCCGCCGCGCACACCAGCAGCGCACCGAACAGATGCAGATCACCGCCGGACAGCGCACCACCGCTCTGCTGCACGGTGAACGCGATCACCACGGCCGCCCCGGCGAGCGCGACGATCCAGAAGGCACGCGGCGGCCGTGCCCCGGTCCGCAGCGAGGAGAACACCGCGGTGGTCAGCGGCAGCAGCCCCACCACAACGGCTGCGTGCGAGGTCGTCGACGTCTGCAGCGCCAGCGTCGTCAGCAGCGGGAAGCCGACCACCACACCCGCGGAGACGACGACCAGTCCGGCCCGGTGCCGGCGGTCCGGCACCGGAACACGCCCCGCCAGCAGCACGCTGCCCGCGATCGCCGCGGCGAGCAGGGTGCGCAGCGCCACCAGCGACCAGGGGCCGAAGCTCTCCAGGCCCCAGGCCGTGGACGGGAAGGTGAGAGAGAAGGCGAGTACACCGAGCCCGGCGAGAACCACGCCGCCACGGTTCGCCGTACCGGCCCTCGATGAACCAACCGCTATCGTGCTGCTGCGAGTAGCGCTATCCTCTGCTTTCATGCAAGAGCGTAGCAGCGTCGCTGAACTCGTCGATTTCCTCCGCAGCGAAGTGAACCGCTACTCACCTGGTGGAAAGCTGCCGTCCAGCCGGGCCCTCGTGGAGCGCTTCCGAGTCAGCCCCGTCACCGTCTCCCGGGCCATTGCCCAGCTCGCAGCCGAGGGCCTCGTCGTCACGAGGCCCGGCTCCGGCGCCTTCCGGGCGCAGCCCCGTACCGATGTGCCCCCGCCGGGCGACACCTCCTGGCAGGAGGTCTCCCTCAGCGGCGACGGCGGCCCCGAAGCGGTGCCGCGCACCGTCGACGCCTCCGGTGTCCTGGTCACGCTCGCCGCGCCGCCGCCCGGCGTCATCGAGCTCAACGGCGGCTACCTCCACTCCTCGCTCCAGCCGGAGCGGGCGCTCGCCGCCGCCCTCGCCAGGGCCGGACGCCGCCCCGGCGCCTGGGGCCGCCCACCCACCGACGGTCTGACCGAGCTGCGTGCCTGGTTCGCCCGGGAAATCGGGCCCGCACTCACCGCCGCCGACGTACTGATCACCGCGGGTGGCCAGAGCGCCCTGGCCACCGCACTGCGCGCCCTCGCCCCGCCCGGCGCCCCGGTCCTGGTCGAATCGCCCACCTACCCGGGAATGCTGGCCGCCGCCCGCGCCACCGGACTGCGGCCCGTACCGGTACCCGTCGACGCCGACGGCGTACGGCCGGAACTGCTCGCCGCCGCCTTCCGGGCCACCGGCGCCCGCGTATTCGTCTGCCAGCCGCTCTTCCAGAACCCGACCGGCGCGGTCCTCGCCCCCGAACGGCACGGCGAGGTCGTCCGGATCGCCCGTGCGGCGGGAGCCTTCGTCATCGAGGACGACTTCGCCCGCCGCCTGGTCCACGACGACGCCGGGCCACTTCCCGCGCCCCTGGCCGCCGACGACCACGACGGAGTGGTCGTCCACGTCTGCTCCCTCACCAAGGTCGCCTCGCCCAGCCTGCGGGTGGGCGCGCTCGCCGCCCGCGGTCCGGTGCTGGGACGGCTGCGTGCCATCCAGATCGTCGACAGCTTCTTCGTGCCCCGACCGCTTCAGGAAGCCGCGCTCGAACTGGTCGGCTCCCCGGCATGGGGTCACCATCTGCGTTCCGTGTCGACCGGGCTGAGAATCCGGCGCACCGCCATGGCGACGGCCCTGCGGCAGGAACTGCCCGCCCTCGCACTCCCGCACATCCCCGCGGGCGGCGGCAACCTGTGGCTGCGCCTGCCCGACGCGGAAGCCGGTACGGACGAGTCCGCGGTGGTCTCGGCAGCCCTGCGCGCGGGCGTGGCCATCGCACCGGGCCGCCCGTACTTCTGCGCCGAACCCCCGTCCCCGCAGGTCCGGTTGAGCTTCGCCGCGGTCGCCGGGGCGGCCGAGATCGCTGAGGGAGTCCGTCGTCTGCGCACCGCCTGCGACGAAGTCCTGACCGACCTCGGGGGATAACTTCCGGCCATGAACGACGACATGCTCCAGCAGCGTTACGAGGTCTCGTCCGGCCCGTCCCGCCTGGACGCGGCCCGTATCCACCACTGTCTCCACCTACGCCTACTGGGCGCTCGGGCGAAGGTGCGAGCATCAGGACCGGGCCATCACCGGATCGCTCAACTTCGGCGCCTGACTCTGGGGCGGCCGGGCCGATGCCGCCCACGCCCGGCTCCGGGAGCGGGAGACCCTGGTCAACGTCCGGTCCACGGCCAAGGGTCCTGTCGGCCGGCGTGCGAAGGCCGGCGCCGGATGACCGGCACCGGCTCTCGCCGCGCATGCCCCGGACGGGCTGCGTCGCTCACGCCTCCTTTTCCGAGTCGGCGGCGATGAGCGTGAGGGCCTCGGCGATGGCCGTCTCGGCGGTCGCCTTGTCGATGCCGAGCCCCGCCAGCACACCCGCACCGTCCTCCTGCTCCAGCAGAGCGAGCAGGAGGTGTTCGGTGCCGATGTAGTTGTGGCCCATCCGCAGGGCCTCCCGGAATGTCAGCTCCAGCGCCTTGCGGGCCCCGGCGTCGTACGGGATGAGGTCCGGCACCTCGTCGACCGCGGCCGGCAGCGCCTCGGTCGCGGCCTGACGGACGGCCTCCAGCGTGACGCCCTGGGCCTTGAGGAACGCGGGGCCGAGCGCCTCCGGCTCGGCGAGCAGCCCCAGCACGAGGTGCTCGGTGCGCACCTCGTCGTTGCCTGCCGCACGGGCCTCGTTCTGCGCGGCCATCACGACGTTCCTGGCGCGCTCGGTGAAGCGGCCGAACCCCTGGCTGGGGTCGAGGTCCGACGGTGCGCCGGGGTCCTTGGTGACGAACCGCTTCTGGGCCGCCTGCCTGGTCACCCCCATGCTCTTCCCGATCTCCGTCCAGGAAGCGCCCGAGCGCCGGGCCTGGTCGACGAAGTGCCCGATCAGATGGTCGGCCACATCACCGAGGTGGTCAGCGGCGATGACCGCGTCGGAGAGCTGATCGAGGGCGTCGGTGTGGACCTTCTTGATGGCCTCGATCAGGTCGTCGAGGCGTACGGGATTGGTTGCGCGTACGGGATTCACCATGTGTCAACCGTAAGTTGACAGACCTGTATTGTCAACCATCGGTTGACAGTTGGGGCTGTGAAAGCCGTTCCGCCGCATCGCCGGTGCGGGATCACCGGAGCCCCGTACAGAAGCGCATCCCTCTCCTGCACATCGACGACTTGGTTAGCCTGAAGAGGGGGTGCGCAGGCTCAGGGAGGTCTGATGTGACTACGGAGGCCAACGCGAGCGCCGGGACGTTCAGCGCTTTCGACATATCCCCGGGTGTCGGCTCGACTCGCTATCCGCCCATTGCCGAGCACGGCCTGATCGGCGATCTGCGCAGCGCGGCGCTGGTGGACACCAACGGCACCATCGACTGGTACTGCTGCCCGCGCTTCGACGCACCCAGTGTCTTCGCCTCGATCCTCGATGCGGACCGGGGCGGGTCCTTCGCGCTCGCCGCGGATGCCCCGACGCGCACCAAGCAGTTCTACTTCCCCGACACCAATGTGCTGATCACTCGCTTCTTCGCGGACGACGGCGTCGGCGAGGTCCAGGACTTCATGCCGGTACTCGACGATTCGCGCGAGGCCGACCGGCACCGGCTGATCCGCCGCGTGGTGTGCGTGCGCGGATCGCTGCCGTTCCGCGCCCGTGTGGCCCCCCGTTTCGATTACGGGACGCAGCCGCACACCGTGCACGCCCAGCACGGCCAAGCGGTCTTCGAATCGCCCTCACTCACCCTCGCACTGACGTCGAGTGTGCCGATCGAGGTCGCCGGCCAGGACGTCTGGTCGTTGTTCAAGCTGCACGAGGGCGAGTCCGCCGTCTTCGCCCTCGACCGGGTCGGCGGGGACGTGGCACCCCGATTCTGCCCGCTGTCCGAGGCGGAGCAGCAGTTCAACGCCACCGTCGGGTACTGGCGGCGGTGGCTGTCCCGGTCGAGGTACCGCGGTCGCTGGCGGGAGATGGTGCACCGCTCCGCCCTCACCCTGAAGCTGCTCACCTACGCCCCGACCGGCGCCATCATCGCCGCGCCGACCACCAGCCTGCCCGAACGCATCGGCGGCGAGCGCAACTGGGACTACCGCTACGTATGGATCCGTGACGCGGCGTTCTGTGTGTATGCGCTGCTCAGGCTCGGCTTCACCGAGGAGGCCGAGGCCTTCATGAGCTTCCTTTCCGAGCATGTCCGTATCGAAGCAACCGAGGGGACCGGCTCCACCGGCCCGCTGCAGATCATGTACGGCATCGACGGGCGCCGTGAGCTGCCCGAACGCAAGCTGACCCATCTCGAGGGCTACCGGGGCTCGGCTCCCGTACGCGTCGGCAACGGCGCCGTCAACCAGTTGCAACTGGACATCTATGGGGCGCTCATCGACGCCCTCTATCTCTACAACAAGTGGGGGCAGCCCATCTCCAGTGCGCACTGGGACAGCATCAGCGAGCTGGTCGACTGGTTGTGCGACCACTGGGACCAGCCCGACCAGGGGATCTGGGAGACCCGCAGCGGGCGCAAGAACTTCCTCTACTCGCGATTGATGTGCTGGGTGGCCATCGAGCGCGCCATGCGGCTGGCCCAGCATCGCGGCCTGCCCGTCGACATCGTGCGGTGGGGGCGGGCCCGTGATGCGATCTATCGCCGGATCATGCGCCACGGCTGGTCCGACGAGCGGCACGCCTTCGTCCAGTACGAGGACGGCCACGTCCTCGACGCGTCCCTGCTGATGATGCCGCTGGCGAAGTTCGTCTCCCCCACCGACCCGAAGTGGCTCGCCACGCTGGACGCGCTGGGCGAGGACCTGGTGTCCGACTCGCTGGTCTACCGCTACGACCCGCAGGCCAGCCCGGACGGATTGCGGGGCGATGAGGGCACGTTCTCGATCTGCTCGTTCTGGTACGTCGAGGCGCTGGCCCGCGCCGGCCGCCTGGACGAGGCCCGACTCGCGTTCGAGAAGATGCTCACGTACGCCAACCACCTCGGTCTGTATGCCGAGGAGATAGGCCGCACGGGGGAGCAGAGCGGGAATTTCCCTCAGGCCTTCACTCACCTGGCTCTGATCAGCGCGGCCTTCGATCTCGACCGCGCGCTCGGCTAATGCCGTGACCGGCAATGCTTGCTCCGTAAGGAGCGTCGTCCGGTGCGTGCGATCGCAGTTCCCTTGTTACCAAGTGCGGACAGAACCCGGTGAACAACTCTTGCCCGGCTGCCATCTCACGGGGTGTAGGGAACAGCGGATCCGGTCGTTCGCCCTGCGGGAGCAGGCGGAGTTGCCGCATCCTGATAACCCATGGGGGACTTCAACTATGACCACTCGCTGTACCGTCCGTTCCGCCGCCTTGGTGGCCGTCGCCGCCGCTGCGGCGTTCTCATTGACCGCCTGCCAGGAAGGGGCCAAGGACACCGCCGCCGGCCTGGAGAAGAAGGTCTCCAGCTCCGCCTCCCGCTCCACCGGTAACGGTGGTGTGCTCAGCGGCTCCAAGATCAGCGCAGGCGTCGCCCCGACCAACGTGCGGACCGTGGCGTCCGCCGCGCACCGGACCACCGCACCAGCCGCCACGGCCAAGGCGGCATCCCCGGTCCGCACCCAGACCCTGGCGGACGGCAGCAAGGCCGAGATCTACGAGCTCGGCGCCCAGCACTACCTCGCCAAGATCGTCCACCGCGGTCAGGTCTTGGCCACGCTGGAGACGAACCAGCACGACGCCGGGCTCGACGCCAACGACATGTTCGTCGTGCTCACGCTGGGCGGCCAGGTCCATTCCTGGATGGGCGGCGGACACCGCGGACCGGGCACCTTCAAACTTGCGGGCGGTTGGACGGCCAAGGTCACGAAAATCGGCGACCTCCGGTACCGCGCGCAGATCCTCGGCAACGAGGGCGCGGTGTACGCCACGCTGGAGGCGAACCAGCACGACGTCGGGCTCGACGCCAACGGCGTATACATCGTGCTCAGCGCCGGCGGTGTGATCAGCGCCCACCTGTAAACGCCTGCCCGGCTGCGCGGTGGAGCCACCTTCGGGCGGCGGCCCCCCCCCCGGGTCGGGAGCGGTCGAGTGGGCCCTGTATCCCCCCAAGATCGGTAGTTCACACCGCAGAACAACAGTCAACCGCCAGG
>NZ_JBEOVN010000131.1:0-22121 GCF_040295565.1 Streptomyces sp. NPDC002785
CCCGCCCACCGGGCCCTCTCTGTGCGGGTCGCGGCCCGGATGGATGCCGGTCCGCGGTCCCTCGCGACGTCCTGTCAGGCGTCCATGGCCATCGCAAGGCTCTTGGGCCGCATGTCGGTCCAGTTCTCGGTGATGTGGTCGAGGCAGGCCTGCCGGGTCTCCTCGCCGAACACCACGGTCCAGCCGGCCGGCACCTCGGCGAACGCGGGCCACAACGAGTGCTGGTTCTCCTCGTTGACCAGGACGTAGTAGCTCGCGTTGTCGTCTTCGAACGGGTTGGTCGCCATGTCGGGGCTCCTTCGCTGCTGCGGATTGCGGATGCGGTCGGGGTTCGGGGTCGGGGTCGGTCGGTTCAGGCGGTGCTGGAGCGGACGGAGGAGACGAAGCCGGGCAGCCGGTCCACTCCCCAGAACTTCTCGTAGCCGTCGATGAAGAACGGGACTCCGAAGACGCCGTCGCGGTAGAGCGAGTTGAGAGCTCCGAGACCGTGCTCGCGTACGGCCGGATCGTCGCACGCGGTGGAAAGGCGCACCGGGTCCAGGCCGATCCGCTCGGCGATGTCCGCGATGACGGCCGGGTCGGAGATGTCCTGTCCCTCCTCCCACCTGGCCCGGTAGACCGCTGCGATGAACTCCCGTCCGTGGCCGAGTTCGTCGGCCACCAGGTACGCCAGGTGCGACACCTCCCACCGGGGGCGGCGATCGACCGGCCACACCATCTCCAGGCCGCGGTCGCGGGCCAGCCTCCGCACGTCCTGGAGGATGTAGAGGTGCTTCTCCTTCGACATCGCCACGTACGGCAGACTGATGCCGGCCTGCTCCAGGTGGCCGCTCGCCGCCTCGTCCGGCTCCCAGAAGGGGAGCCAGTCGATGCGATCCGCGACGTCCCGGTGGTCGGTCATCAGGTCCCGGTAGGCCATCCACGAATAGGGGCTGCGGAACGAGAAGTACCAGCGTGGCCTCCGTCGGGCCATCACCGCCTCCAAACACACTGAATACTGCCGCCGGTCACGGTTCGAACCGGGCGGGGCGGGACGGACGGGCCGGGTCTTCCGGGCCGTCCGGTGGTCAGATGGTGATGCCACCATCGATCTGCAGGACGGAACCGGTGATGTACTCGGCCCTGTCCGACACCAGATACGCGACGAGGTCGGCGACCTCATCGGCACGGCCCATGCGGCGCAGCGGGATCGTCCGGGTGACGTCCTTGCGGGCCTTGTCGTTCATTGCGGCGACCATGTCGGTGTCGATGAACCCGGGGGCGACGGCGTTGACCCGGACCCCGGAGCGGCCGACCTCCTTGGCCAGCGACCGGGAGAAGCCGATGATGCCGGCCTTCGAGGCGGAGTAGTTGCTCTGGCTGGCGTGTCCGTACACCCCCGCTACGGACGAGATGTTGACGATCGCCCCGGTGCGGCGCTTCATCATCGAGAAGGCGACCGCGCGGCACAGGTGGTAGACGCCGTCGAGGTTGGTGTCGATGACCTGGTGCCACTGGTCGTCGTCCATCAGCACCAGGGGGTTGTCGCGGGTGATCCCGGCGGCGGTGACCGCCGCGTCGACGGGGCCGAGCGTGTCCTCGGCCTCCTCGACGAAGGAGCGCACGGCCGGGCCATCGGCGACGTCCGCCCGCCGGGACATGACACGTACGCCGAGTTGGCCGGCCTCCTTCTCCAGCTGCCGGGCCGCCTCGTCGTTGGCGCGGTAGCAGAAGGCGACATCGAACCCGTCGCGGGCGAGGGCCAGTACGCACGCCCGTCCGATCCCGCGTGAACCGCCGGTGACGAGTGCCACCCGAGAGGTGTTGTCCTGCATGTTCTTTGCTCAGCTCGCTTCGGGTCTCAGGACTTCGGCCGGGCGGAAGGCCATGACGATCCGGCCGACGGTCATCACCGTCTCGCCGTCCACCAGGCTCTCGCCCTCGAACATCACGGTGTCGTCCACCCTGCGTCCGGCCCGGACGCGGTGCTCCAGGACGTCGCCGGGCAGAACGGTGCGGTGGAACTCGACCCCGGTCATGCCGCCGAAGAGCATGACCTGGCCGGCCAGCACATCGGGGTTGGGGTCCTCCCAGGTGGCCAGGACGCCCGCGGACTGGCACCAGGACTCCACGAGCAGCGTCTTCGGGTACCCGAAACCCTCCTCGGGAGTGTCCGGGCCCAGGCCCGCGTACCAGGGCTCGTTGCAGGTGACCGCCTTGAGGGCGGTCAGCGCGCGGCCGGGTTCGACATGCGTGACCCGGTCCACCAGCAGCATGGGGTAGCGGTGCGGCAGCCTGCCGCGGATCTCCGCCTGTCCGTTCACGTCGTCGCTCCGTCCGTGGTGCGGCGGTAGCGCAGGCGCACCGACGCGGCGTCGCCCCTGCCGGAGCGGATCTTCGCCCGGCACTGCCACGCCACGCCGTCCACCGGCTTCCAGTCGATGTCTGCGGTCAGTTCGTCGCCCGGGTACACGGGACCGGTGAACCGGGTGCTCTCCACGGCCACGAGCTCGGGGTCGGGCTCCTCGGCGGGTGACGTGGCGAGCACGCTCAGGTGCACGTACTCGACGAGGCACACGCCGGGGAAGATGGGGAACCCCGGGTAATGGCCGGGGAGCACCGTCTCGTCCGCGGTCACCGTGAACCGGGTGGAGGTGCGCCCCTCCTTCTCCTGCGGCAGGACCTCGACCGCGCCGGAGAGCACACCAACGGCCCGCGATCCGGACCGGGTCACGGCGGGGGCCGGGACGTCCGGACGCGACTCGGCGAGGACCTCCATCAGACGGCCTGCAGCTTTCCGGCCAGCAGGTCGTACGCGCTCTGCAGGGTGACGATCTGCCGCAGCTCGGACTCCGGCAGCTTCACCCCGTACTTCTTCTCCAGGACGACCACGACCTCCAGGGCCATGAGGGAGTCGACCTCCAGGTCGTCGACGAACTTGGCGTCGTCGGTGACCTCGGCGACTTCGACATCCAGTACCTGGGCGACCGTCGAGCGCAGTTCTTCCTTGTCCAGCACGGTGGTACCTCTCTCAGCGTTTCGTTCTTCGGTTTCGGCGGCGGGGCGGACGGCCGGTGGGCCGGCCGGTCAGTGCAGCCGGAGCAGGGCGCAGCCGACGGTTCCGGTCCGGTCGACGGAGGTGACGAGGCCGACCTTCCCGGCCACGGCGCGGTTGTCCTCCGCGTGAGCCAGCAGAGCGGCGGTCTGGAAGGCGGCGGAGGCGGCGCCGGTGTCGCCGATCAGTCCGACCTGGGTGAGATCGGCCGCGTCCATGCCGGCCAGCAGCTCGCCGACGGCCGCGGTCTCGGCGTCGCCCTCCGCCCCGGGGGCTCCGGAGCGGGCGACGGCAGCGATTTCCGTGAGGTCGACGCCGGACCGGCGCAGTGCGCGGCGCAGGCAGGCCACGAGGCTGTCGGCCACGTCATCGCGGAGTACGACGCCCAGTTCGACGGCGAGGATCTCGGCCAGCACCGGCTGTCCGGCGTCCTCGCCAGCCGCGGGCTCGACGAGGAGTACGGCGCAGCCCTCGCCGAGCGGCGCGCTCGGCGAGCCGTCACCGGAGTGGTGCTCCAGCCAGGCGCGGGCGGTGGAGTACTCCTCGGCGGCCCCGCACAGCACGGTCTGGGCACGGCCCGCCGCCAGCAGCCGGCGGGCGTAGTTCAGGGCGTGCAGCCCGGCCGCCCGGCCGCCCGCGATGGTCGTGTTGGGGCCCTTCAGCTGGTACCAGATGGCGCTCTGGCCGGCCGCGCAGTTCATCACGGTGTTCGGGAAGCGCGCCGGGTCGACGAAGAACGGCTGGTCGCCGGTGAGCGAATCCCGTGTGAAGTCCATCATGCTCTGGGCGCTGCCGGTGGTGGTGCCCAGAGCCAGCGCGGCGCCCTCGCCGGTGCCGACGGCAGGGCTCCGTTCGGTGTCGTCGAGCAGCGCCCCGACGGCGGTGACCGCCAGACCGGTGACCCGGTCCATGGACCGGGTGCCCTTCTTGCCGAGCACCGTACGGACCTCGAAGCCGGGGACCAAGCAGGCGTCGTCCCGGGGCCCGGCGGGGCCGGACTCGTCGAGCACGGCGACGGTGGGGCGTTGCTCGCGTACCCCCTCGGCGAACGCGGTCCGGCCGATGCCGAACGGCGACACCGCGGACCACGCGGTGATGACAGGGCGCCCGGCGCCCGTTGCGGTGGTGCTCATGTCCGCCACGATTCCCTTCGGTTCACAGGTAACAGACCATTCGGTACTCGGGCCAGCGCAGGGCCGTGTCGCCGTCGGCGGCCGTCAGTACCCCGTCCAGCAGCCGGTCCGGGCCCAGTCCGTGTGCGGCCAGGGCCGACTCCTCGGCGTGGACCCGGACCCCGGCGTCCATGAGGACGCGCAGGTCGCGGCGGGGGTCGCTGAGGGTGTCCAGGGTGCGGCCGCCGATTCGCAGGGCGGGTACCGGCTCGGCGCGCACGCCGTAGGTGACGGCCCGGCCGCGCAGCAGCAGGTCGAGCCCGCCGAGCTGGCGGTGCAGCTCCACCGCCAGGTACAGGGCGTCGAAGAACTGCTTCTCCAGCGCCCCGCGGTAGGCCTTCTCCACGATGGCCAGCGTGCGCCGTCCGGGCACGCCGATTTCCTCGGTGGTCCGTACGTCGCCCATCACAGGACCCCCACCAGCAGGGTCGTGCGGGCCGCGGCCACGTTGGCTCCGTAGCCGGCCGGGGGCCGCATGACGACCTGCGGCAGGTGGTCCGCCGCACCCCGGTCGTCGCTGCAGAACCGGCAGCCGTACCAGTGCAGCCGGCCCGGGAACGTCTCCAGCATGTCCTTCACCAGGGCCGCCGTGGACGGATACACCCCGTTCCAGTCCGCCAGGTTGCGCGGCTTGTCCTCGCCCAGCGCGTTCTGGGTGAGCAGGGTGGCGTTCCCACAGGTCCACACCTGTACGGCACGACCCTGTTCCAGCAGTGCCTGGACCAGGCGCAGCGCGCTGGTGGTGCGGTCCGACTCGTGCGGTGAGCCCATGAGGGTGACCAGTACGTCGGTGGGCGGAATGCGGCGCGCCATGTCAGTGCCACACCGCCTGTACGCCGGGGCCGGTGATCCAGCCGGCCAGTTCGTCCATGTCCGAGACCTTCGCCCGGGGGCGCAGCGGAACGTGTTCGATGCCCCGCTGCACAAGGGAGAAACGGTCGACGGCCAGCCGGCCGCCCGCCGCCTCGAAGCGGTCCAGCTCCTCGTCGGTCCCGGGCCGGGCAAGGAGGCAACCGTCCTCCACCAGGTACATCAGCACCGGATACCCGGCCCGGGCCTGCGCCGCGGCGTCCCGCCTCAGGCCGGCGTCCACCGGGGCGCACGGCCCGTGACTCTCGATCAGCAGGATCCGCGGCGTTTCCCCGCCGCTCCCTCCCCAGGCGCTGCTCACTGCTGCCGTGCCGTGCCGTTGAGCGCGTCCAGCACGTGCTGGTCGAAGTTCTCCAGACTCCAGTCGCGGCGGTTCTTGATGACCGCGTAGCCGTGCACGATGGTGCCCGTGGCGGTCTTGAGGAGGC
Source organism: Streptomyces sp. NPDC002785 (assembly GCF_040295565.1). Classification (NCBI taxonomy): domain Bacteria; kingdom Bacillati; phylum Actinomycetota; class Actinomycetes; order Kitasatosporales; family Streptomycetaceae; genus Streptomyces; species Streptomyces sp. NPDC002785. Next base: position 5,505 of record NZ_JBEOVN010000131.1, read on the forward strand.
CGCCGTCGCGGACGACGTACCAGTTCATCCGGGTGGTGTAGGTGAAGTCCTTGAAGACCTCCTCCACCTCGTAGGTGGTGTAGAGGTCCTCCTCCATCATCGCCTCGTCGAGGATCCGGATCTCGGACCGCGGCACGACGGGGATCCACCGGCGGTCGTCCAGCAGCGTCTTGATGGAAATGCCCCGGTCCGCGACGAACCGGTCCTTGCCCTCCTCCATCAGCCTCAGGTAGCCGGACATCTGGAGGCGCTCGGTGAAGTGGCAGTACGGGTACGGGATGTTCCACTTCCAGCCGTGGGCGTTCTTGCCCTCCAGCAGCTCCTCCAGGACCGTGTCCTCGGAAGTGAACGGGGTGAGCGGCGCGGGCTCCGTACCGGCTCCGAGCCGGTCCACGGCGAAGCGGGCGAGCTCCTGGGGCACCTCGCCCGCGGAGTCGAGGTAGGTGTCGATCCGCAGGGACACGCGCACCTTGGAGGTGACGGCCTTGAGGATCTCCCCGCCGCGTTCCACGGACACGGTCACCTTGAAGCCCAGCGTGCCGTCCGCGTCCTTGGTGAACGGCACGACCTCGGCGGTGGCGATGTCGTCCATGTGGAAGGCGTGCAGGATACGGGTGTCGATCCCGACGATGTCGAGGCCGAGGCCGTGCTCCTCGTACAGGCCACGGGCCGGAAGGGCGGTCTGCCGGAAGTGGTCGAGGACCGCTTCCTCGACCATGTAGTTCACGTGCTTGAAACCGATCCAGGTGCAGATGTTGGAGCCCTCGTAGCGGGGGCGGACCTGGACGGAGGTCGTCTCGGTGAGGAGCGCCTTGACGGCGGTCTCGGTGACGATGGTCATCGACGGTGCTCCAGAGCTGTGTCGGGGACGGGCTCGCGCTGCGGAGCGCCGGTCCCAAGGGAGTTGACGAAAGTGACGGTCTCGGAAGCGAACCGTTCCGCTTCCTCGATCATCGGGAAGTGCCCGCAGCCGGGGAGGACGAGTGCCCGCGCGTCCGGCAGCGCGGCGGCCAGCGCCACGCTCTCGCCGGGCGGTGCCGCGAAGTCCTTCTCGCCCCCCAGCACCAGACAGGGCACGGTGACCCGGCCCGTCTGGAGCTGCGGAGTACGCAGGTAGAGCTCGAAGAAGCGCAGCCAGCCGTACGGGCCCACCCGGTCCCGTACCCGCTCCCCCATCGCCGCCCGCAGGGAGGCGGGAAGCCGGTCGCCGGAGTGGACCCGCAGGCCCTCCTCCATGATCAGGTGGAAGTCGTTGAGGTAGTAGCTGATGGTGTCCCAGTCGAACTCCTCGGCGGTGCGCCGGTAGAACGGCGACACCAGCACCAGGCCGCGGATCCCGAAGCGGGTGAGGGCGTCGCCGCCCCGCCGGCTCTCCCGGTCGACGAGGTCCAGCAGGACGTCCGCCGACATGGAGTGCGCCACCACGATCTCCGGGCCGCCCGGGACCGCGGCCAGCACCCGGGCCAGGGGGCCGACGAGATCACTGTCCGTGCCCCAGTCCGGCACCCCTTCGGCGCTCCAGGGCAACCGGGCCGACCACACCTCGTACTCGGGGGGCAGGAGCCCGGCGCTACGGTCCCAGACGCTGTCGTTCTCGGCCAGTCCGTGGATCAGCAGCAGCCGGGGGCCGCCGTTGCCGGCGGTATGCCGGCGGACCGTGCCGGGGCCGAGGCCGTCGGGCGTCTCCATCAGAAGGTCTCCGGGGCCGGGGGCGGCAGCAGCACGAGTCCGGCCGAGGCGTCGTCCGCGTCGGTGCCGCAGACCGCGAACACCGGCCCCGCGCCGCCCTCGTCGAACAGGCCGACGGCCGTCGCGCACTGCAGCACACCGAGCGCGCCGGACGCGCGGCCGGAGTGCTCGGGCAGGGCGGTCCGCTCCACCCCGGGCAGCAGGCCGGCGCCGACACCCACGGGGGGCGTGTCAGGAAGGTGCCACCAGGCAGGGGCCGGCGCACCGGAGGCGGCCAGCCGCTCCAGAACCGCCCCGACACCGGCCGTACGGACGTACCGGCCGAGTACGGCGCGGACTCTCGCGCCCCGGGTACGGGCCGCTTCCGCGTCCTCCAGGACTACGGCGGCACCGCCGTCGACGGCGTGCCGGCCGCCGAGCAGCCGGCGCACGACGTCGTTGTCCGGCTCGACGCCGACGACGAGCACCCGGTCCACGCGGCCGGCCGTGATCATGGTGACGGCCCAGTTGACCGCGTCCAGGCCGGAGGTCGCGCCGTTGCACACCATCAGGTTGGGACCGCGCAGGCCGTAGCGGATGGCAGCCGAGGAGGCGATGACGTTGCTGGACGCGTTCGGCAGGTCCATCGGGCTGGTCGCCGTGACGGTGCCCTCCCGCAGGGTGTCCAGGGCGCGGACGACGGTGTCCAGGTTGCCGTAGTTGGAGCTGACGACCACGCCGACGTCTTCGCTGGACGCCGTGCCGTCCTCGCCGAGGAGACCGGCGTCGGCCAGGGCCGCGGAGGTCAGGCAGTAGCCGAGCTGGGTGGCCCGGTCCTTGTAGCGCAGGCCCTTCTTGCCCACCAGGGCGGCCGGTTCGACGGGCCCGGCGCCCGGCGCGGGGCCGGCGGCCAGGGCCTTGGCACAGTCGGCCCCGGGAATCAGGACCGAGACTCCGCTGACGACGACGCTCACGGGGCGGCCTCCACAATGGCGACGGCGTTGATGCCGCCGAATCCGAACGCGTTGAGCTGTGCCACGTTCATCGACGCGGACGCGGCGTCACCGGTCACGAAGCGGAATTCCGCGGCCTCCTCGACCGGCCGCTCCAGGCCGACGGTGGGCGGGACGCGTCCCTCGTTGAGGGCGGTGACACCCATGACCAGACCCATCAGCCCGGACGCGCCGGAGGTGTGGCCGGTCATCGACTTGATCGCCGTCATCAGCGGACCGCCCGCGGCGTCGCCCAGCGCGTCGGCCATCGCCGTCGCCTCGGCCTCGTCGTTGAGCAGGGTCCCGGTGCCGTGCAGCATCACCAGGTCGATGTCCTTCGGCTTGACGCCCGCCATGTCGTACGCCGTGCGCATCGCCTTCGCGATCCCTTCCGGGGAGGGCGCGGTGACGTGGAAGGCGTCACAGTTGACGGCGACGCTGCGCAGCAGGGCGTGCGGCCGCCTGCCGCCGGTTTCCCGGCTGAGCACGACGGCGGCGGCGCCGTCGCCCATGAGGACTCCGGTGCGGTCCCGGTCGAAGGGCCGCACCTGGTCCGGCGGGGTCGGGTGGACCCGCTCCAGCAGTCCGTACATGCTCTCGGTGAGCACGTCCACGCCCGCGACGATCACCGTGCCCGGCGCGTGGTCGCCCTCGTCGGCCAGCAGGTCCGAGCCGAGCGCCAGCGCGTACAGCGAGGCGGAGCAGGCGTTGGAGAAGGTGTGCGTCACATCGGCGTTGAACCGCTCGCGCAGCGCGGTGCCGAAGTGCAGGCCGGTGTCGTCCAGGTCAGTGCCCTCGCGCCACCAGAGCTCCAGGGAGCGCAGCTCGCGCAGCCCCGTCCCGATGAGTATCGGTATACCGGAGAGGTCCTCGCCCAGGCCCGCGTCGGCCGCCGCCTGGGCGATCGCGTCGATGAGCAGCGCGGTGGCGCGGGCGGGTACGTCCCCGCCCCCCGCGGGGCGGTTGTCCACCTCGTAGGCGTGCTGCGCCCGGAAGCGGGTGCGGTCGAACCCCCGCAGCTCGGCGCGTCCGGTGCGGCCCTGGCACAGGTTGTCGAAGAGTGTCCCGACACCTCTCCCGGTGCTGGCCACGGCGCCCATCCCGGTGATCGGGCGGCTCAGCATGCTTCCTCCTCGGGTCGGTCGTACCGGCCGAGGAGGACCACGGCGTTGTTGCCGCCGAACGCCAGGCCGTTGTTCTGGACGACCTTGAGGTCGGCCTCGACGGCCTGGTTCGGCACGCAGTCGACGTCACACTCCGGGTCCGTGGTGACGTGGTTGATCGTGGGCGGGATGAAACGGTTGGCGATGGCCAGGGCGCAGCCGATGGCGCCCAGGGCGCTGGCCGCGCCCATGCTGTGGCCCAGCATCGACTTCATGGAGACGGTGCGCGGCGGGGTGCCGAACACCTCGCGGATCGCGCCCGCCTCGGTGATGTCGTTGGCCTTGGTCCCCGTCCCGTGGGCGGAGATCAGGTCCACCTCGGCCGGTTTCACGCCCGCGTTGTCCAGGGCGAGTTCCATGCAGCGCGCGACGCTCGCCCGGTTGGGCGCCACCTGATGGTGGGCGTCGCAGTTGAGGCCGTAGCCGAGCACCTCGGCGTAGATGGTGGCGCCGCGTTCCAGGGCCGACTCCAGCCGTTCCAGGACGAGCACCCCGGCGCCCTCGCCGGTGAGGATGCCTTTACGGTCGGCGTCGAAGGGTCGGCAGTGCTCCGGCGCGATGGTTCCCAGCCGGTAGAAGCCGGTGAACGTCTTGCGGCACATGGCGTCCGCGCCGCCGCAGAACGCGTAGTCCGCCTCGCCAGAGCGCACCGCGTCGAAGCCGTAGCCGATGGCGTAGTTGCCGGCGGCGCAGGCGGTCGGAACCGTGACGGCTTCGACATCGGCCAGTTCGAGCTCCTGGGCGATGGCGACCGAGAGCCGCCCGGCGGGAATCCTCCGGGCCACCACCGGGTCGAGCGTCTCAGGTCCGTCCTTGAGTTCGGCCTCGACCAGCTGATCGAGGTCGTAGGACTCGCCGTCGGTGGTGCCGATGGAGATCAGACCCCGCCGGCCGCGCAGATCGGCAGCGTCCAGCCCGGCGTCCTCCAAGGCCATCCGGGCCGCGGCGGCCGAGAACTGCGCCGCCCTGCCGAGCTGTTCCGTCTCCAGGGTGCGGATCCAGTCCAGCGGATCGAATTCGACGATCTCGCAGCCGTTGGCGTGGGCGAACCCTTCGGTGTCGAACACCGTGATGGGCCGGGCCCCGCTGCGGCCCTCCTTCAGCCCTGCGAGAAACTCCTTCACCCCCAGCCCGATGCTGGAGACCACTCCGAGTCCCGTCAGGACCACCCGGTGCCGTCCCGTTGCCCCCGGGCCGGCGTCGTGCACTGCCGACATGCCTACCTCCCTGTCCACGTCCGACCTACGCGCGCGCCGCCCGGAGGCTTCGCGGGCGAGTCACCAGCCGGCCGGCTCCGAAACGACCTCGTACACGCCCGTGAGATTGACCATCCGCGGCAGTTCGGCCTGGTTGATGACCACGCCGAACTCCTTCTCCAGAGCCGCGAGGATCTCGATCGCGCGGAGCGAGTCAGCGTTGTGGTCCTCCTTGAAAAGGCTGGTTTCCGAGACCTCGTCCTCCTCGATCTCAAGAATGTCGCAGACGATTTCCCTGATGACGACAAGACGCTCTTCGCGCGTTTCAGCGGCCACGCCAATACCCCTTTCGTGAATTGCCCCACCGGCAATTCCAGTAACTTCCTGACGATTTCTAGGCCACGGCTATCCCCTCCGGCAAGCGGCATTGCAAAAAGCTGCCACGTAACCTTGCGGAATTTCTGCGGACGGTGGAGACGGCCGGATTTCGGCATGGTCCGGCCGCCTCCACCGTCCGCAGAAGGCACCGTCCGAGGGGACACCGCCCGGCAACCGGCACGGTCCGGCCGCCGCACGGTCCGGCGGCGTCGGGTCGGGCGGGCGGCGGGCCATAACGGGACAGGGACCGGAAGGGTCCCCGTCCGCACGGACGGGAACCCCCGCGCGGACGCGGACGGCCGGGGCGAGCCGGAGAGCCGGCACCGGGCCGGAGCAGGGCGGGTCAGTGCAGACGGGACGTCAGGTCGGCGACGAGGCCGTCCCTTTGCGGCACCAGGTAGAAGTGGTCGCCCTGCAGCACCTTCAGCTCGAAGCCCTTCGGAGCGACGCCGGCCCAGGCGTGCATCTCCTCCACGGTGACGTTGGGATCGCGGTCCCCGACGTAACCGATGACCGGGCAGCGCACGGGTACGGCGGGCCGGGGGCCGTTCTCGGCGTACCGCCCGACGATGGCGAAGTCGGCCTGGAGCGCCGGCATCACGAGTTCCCGGATGTCGGGGTCCTCCAGCAGCGCCGCGTCGGTACCGCCGAGCCTGCGGACCTCGGCGAGGACGGACTCCTCACCGCCCAGGTGCGCGCTGCGCGGCCGCTGCCCGTGGGGCGGCCGCTGGCAGGAGACGAGGAGAACACTCGGGCCGAAGCCGTGCTCCCGTTCCAGGCGGACCGCCACCTCGTAGGCGAGCGACGCCCCCATGCTGTGGCCGAAGAGTGCCAGCGGCTTGTCCAGGAGGGGCAGGAGCGCGGCGGTCACCGCGTCGGCCATCTCCTCCATGCTCTCGATGCAGGGCTCGGCAATCCGCTCCTGGCGTCCCGGGTACCGGGCCACCAGAACCTCGACGTCGTCGCCGAAGGCGTTTCCCCAGGAGTGGTAGAAACTCGGCGAACCGCCGGCGTGCGGCAGGCAGAGCAGTCGCATACGGGTCGAGGCGGACGGGGCGTACCGCCGGAACCACGTTCCGTCAATGGTGTTCTTCATGGTGTTCATGGCCACCGGTCTTCTTGTGTCGGGGGAGGTCGGTCCAGGGCAGCGCGGGCCACCGGGCGGCCGGACCGTCCGCGGCGGCACGGGCCGTCACACGGTACGGGCTGTCCGGGCCGTCAAGGGCTCTGCCCACGAGCGGCATGGCCGTCACACGGCGGCGAGGTCACGCAGGACGCCGGGGCCGTCCACGGCGGTCACCTCGACGTCGGGGGCGATCCGGCGGATCATGCCCGTCAGTACGCGCCCCGGCCCCAGTTCGACGAGCCGTCGGCAGCCCAGCCGTCCGGTCAGGGTCCGCACGCTCTCCTCCCAGCGCACAGGGGAGACCAGCTGACGCACGGCCAGCTCCGGCCAGTTCCCGTCGCCGGTGTACGGCTCCGCGTCCACGTTGGCGACCACCGGGAGGTGCCCCGGGGCGAACCGCACCTCGCGCAGGGTCCGGGCCAGGCGCTCGGCCGCAGGCGCCATGAAGGGGCTGTGGAAGGCGCCGCCCACGGAGAGGCGGATGAGTTTGGCCGCCACGCCCGGAGCCAGTTCAGCCGCCCTCCCGATGCCGTCCTCGGAGCCGGAGAGCCCTATCTGGCCGGGGGCGTTGACATTGGCCACCCAGGCGTCGAGCCCCTCGGCCCGCACCTCGGCGGCCAGTGCCTCGGCCTCCGGGAGTCCGGCCCCGACGAGCACGCCCATGGTGCCCGGGCGGAGTTGCGCGACGTCCCGCATGGCCCGCCCCCGGTCCGCCACCAGGGCGACGGCGTCCGGCAGCGTGAGCACTCCGGCCGCGGCCAGTGCCGCGTACTCCCCCAGGCTGTGCCCGGCGCACGCCACGGCGCCGTCCAGGGCCCCGCACCGCGCCGCCTCCGCGTGGGCCATCAGGCTCACCGTGAAGACCGAGAGCTGCGCCAGGTCGGTCCGGCGCAGCGTGTCGGTGGGGGTGCTCAGCAGCAGTTCCTCGACGTCCTCGCCGCAGTGTCGGGAGACCTCACCGACCAGGCTCCACGCGGCGGTGTCCCGCCAGGGTTCACCCATGCCTTGACGTTGCGTCCCCTGTCCGGGGAACACCAGACCGATCGGCGTCGGGTTCAACTCTCCACACCTTCCACGCGGCACATGGACAGAAACGGGGCCCGCACCCGGCGGGGTGGTTTCGGATGACGGGCCCCCGCTTACCCGTTCGCCGCGGGCCGGGGGAGTGAGGTCCCCGTGACCGCGCCGCGTGCCGGGTCACCGGCGGCACAGGAAACGCGAAGGCCGTCGGAGTTCTCGAGGTCGGGCCCGCTCGTTCGGATCACGCCGGGCTCGCGTGCCCTGATCCGGCCTGACCCGACCGAAAGACCCTGGGGGCGTCCGGACGTCCGCCCGAGGCGGACGCCGTTCGTGTCGTCCATGTCTAACCGGCCCCGCCGGACGGGTGCAACGAGGGCTACAGGAAGCTGCCAGCGCCGGGCGGGCCGTTTCGGGGGGGCGTGCCGTCCGCGCCGCGTGCGTCCCGCGTCGCTCCCCGGGCCGGTACGTCCTGCCGTCGCGCACCCCGTTGGACCGGCAGCCCGGATCCCCCCTTGGCCAGTCCGGCCGGCAGATGACCGGAGCCCTGCCGGCCCTTGGGCAATAACCCCAGCTCGGCCGCCCGGACCCCCGCCTGGAAGCGCGAACTCGCTCCGAGGAGTGCCATGATCTCCGCGACGTACCGGCGATAGGTGCGCACCGAGACGGAGAGTTCGCGCGCGGCGACCTCGTCGGTGATGCCGACCTGAAGGCAGTTCAGGATCTGCCGGGCCGCGTCGGCACGGCCGCGGTCACCGAAGTCGATCCGTTCCTCGACCGGGACCGCGTGGCGCCAGAGCCCCTCGAAGAGGGTGTCCAGCGTGCGGATCACGGTCGTGGCGCGGATCACCGAGGCCCGCCGCCCGACGACCGACTGCGCGGTCACCAGGGCAGCCGACCCGTCGACGATCAGCACCTGGAGCATGGGCACCCTGGCCACCCGCACCTCGTACGGAAGGCCCTCCAGCATGTGGAGCTGGACCACACCGTCGTCGAGCATCGCCTGGGTGCACAGGAGCCGCAGTTCGATGTTCTTCCGGCAGGGCGCCAACTCCCAGTACACGGAGCGGATCGCCTCGACGTGCTCCGAGTCGGCCAGCACGATGTCGATGGTCCGCTCGGCCTCGGCGACGAGTCCGAGGGCGGCCGACGCCACCTCGCCGCAGTCGGCGGAGACGGCGGTGATCAGCGAGTCCCGCACGACACGGTCGCGGTGTTTGACGACAGTGGCCTCGATCAGCCGGCGGACCTCCATGAGTGTCTGCTCCAGGTCGTCCGCGGGCTGTTCGTCGCCTTCGCAGACGTCTTCTGCGGGGCCCCCGGATTCCTTTGCGGTGTCGAACCGCGGCCGTCCGACAGAACAGGGATCGATCATGGCGTCGTGATTCTCTGCAGGGGGACATTGGTGCGCTCGGGCAGCAGTCCCATCTCCACGGCCCGGACTCCGGCCTGGAAACGGGAGTTGGCCCCCAGCTCGCGCATGATCTCCGCGACGTGACGACGGTACGTGCGCAGCGACACCTGGAGTTCGCGTGCCGCCACGTCGTCGGTGCGACCTTCACGCAGCCGTTCCAGGATGCGCCGTACCGACTCCGTCCGCAGGTGTGCGCCCGTGCGCTGGTACTCGGCGAGCGACCGGGCGTTGGCCCACGATCCGGCGAACAGCAGGTCCAGGGCGCGTGCCGACGCCGTGTCCTTGACGATCGCGGCGTGGCACGCCGTCTCGTGACAGGACTGTATGAGGGCGACCCGGCTGTCGACGATCAGCATGCCGCGCAACTCCCCCTCGGCGACCCGGATCTCGCACCGGGAGTCCCGGAAGTCGGCGGCGCTCGGCATGCCGTTGCTCACCGCCTGCGGCGTGCACAGCACTCGGACGACCGGGCCGCCCCGGGCACCCGCCCCGCTGCGCTCCGCCCGCTCCTTGGCGGGTGTCGTGTGGGCGGCGAGCGCCTCGAACACAGCAGAAACGTTCCTGCTCGCGGACAGTGCCGCGGAGACGGAGTGACGTGCCAGCCCGATGAGCCGGTTGGCCGTTTCGCCGATGTCGGCATCGTCCGCGCGTATGACGAGAGATTCGCGCGCCGGCCTGGTCCGGTGCAGCGACATCGTCGATTCGATCAGCGCACGTGCCTGAAGCAGCGCGTTTTCCACCCTGTTTATGCCTTCGGCCATATTGGCGGGGCAGTCGGCCGGTCCCGCTGGCCTGCCCATCGACGCTGTCCCGATCACTACCGGAAGCAGGTCTTCGCCATGGGTCTTGAGCATGGAAGTCTTCATTGCACCGATCATTTCCCCTGGTAATGCTCAGCGATATAATGCTCGCCCTTATCGAGGGCGAAATTATTGACTCCGATGTCAGGAATTGAATTCCCCCCAACCCCCACCCCACGGGGATCCGTAACTATTAATTCGTCTGACAATCACTCATTCATCGCCGATTCACCTGCCGGGAAAGAACAATTCACGACGTGGTCGATGTCCCGCAGGTCATCGCCGCGCGGACCCGCCCAGGAGGGGTAAGGCAACTCGGCTCCGAAGTCCCGACATTATGGGCTGGTCGCGAACCAGTCAACGCCGGGCGACAGGCATAGTCCCGGTAAAGTCCCCTCTTCACGGCAGACCTCGCCACCATTGCGCCCAAACCTCCGGCCGCGTGTCAGCAAGTTGCAGTGCTCCCGGGAGCCGCCCCGGGACGGGACACCAGCCGGATACGGATCGCATCAGAGTGGTGACGGTCGGTAATGTTTGCGGTGTGTGCTGTCCACTAGCTGTCATCGTTCGTCGGCCTGTCGGGGTGGTCCATCTGACGTTTCGGTACATGTCCGCGCCTCGTATCAACCTCGTATCAGCATCGAATCAGCCAGCGGACTCCCAGGCGCCCGGGATGTGGCGGACGGGGTGACCTGGGGTGGTGGCGGGGGGGCGACGGCCGTCCTGGCCGCGGACCTCGTCCTCCTGGGTGACTCCGAGAGCGCGGCGCCTGGGGCGCATGCGCACTCCGCGGCCGGCACCGCGCAGTTTTCCGGCGACCGGGCCTCGATGCGCCACGTCCCGGCCGGCCTGCTGGACACCGCGCCGGAGCGGATCCGCCTGAGCCGCAAGCCGTGCCCGGGCTGCGGGGGTCAGGAGCACGGCCCTCCGACGGTGCTGGACCCGCAGGTCACGTGCGGGTCGGCATCTCCCACGCGTCGGACTGCGGCATGCTCGCCGTGGCCGTAGCGCCCGGTGTGGACGTCGAACGAATGCGGGACATCCGTATGGAGGACCTCGCGGCCACCGCCTTGCCCCGTCCGGGGCGCGGCGACTGGACGGCTCGCCGGGAACGCGCCGCGCCGGTGCGTTCCTGTGTTGCTGGACCCGCGAGGAGGCCGCGCTCGACGCGGTCGGCGTCGGCATGTCCCGCCGTGTTCGGCGGGGGCATATCCGGCCACCGTGGCACCGCCGACGGTGCCGGCGGTGCCACGGTGCCCGCTGTGCCCGACATGACACGTGGTCTGTCACCGACCTGCCGATACCGACACCCTGGACAGCCTCTGTGGCCCTCCCTGCCGGGACGGCCGGCCCGGTCCGGCTGCGTGCTCACGCCAGAAATCGGGCCCGCCCCGGAGAAAAACAACTTTCGATATGCAGGCGGTAAAGTCATCGGCTGATTGAGTTCATTCTTCGAATTACACCCGCACGTTTTCTGTTCAATTCTGAACTATTTCGTCGGCCTGTCGTTCGAATACTCATCAGTAACAACTCTACCCTTCCCGCGGACCGGGCCGGGGCTTCCCCGCATCGCCACCCCCGGCGGTCGCCGGATTTCCCTCCGCACGTCGTCGGCCTCGCATGGTGCACGAACCATGATGGAGGGGGATCCCCGACCATCTGCCGGCGCCGGAGGAGGCGGAGAAGACTGACCGCGTCGTCGCCGCGCTCGGCACGCTCCTGGCGCTGGAGTGCGCGATCCGGCACGGAATCCTGCGGACTTCGGTGAGTTCATCGTTCATCAGGCCCGGCCCGGGGGTCGGTAGCCATTGGGTGAACGCGAGGGAGGCCTATGAGAAGCGCCACCTGAAGGGCGGGCCGGGGTGACACGAGTACCGTGCCGATCCACCCCGACCTCAGGACTTTCCCGTAATCCCTGGTGGGCGGGGGCGCTGGGGGACGCATGGGGGCAGTCACCCGTGGAAACCCGGTTTCAATCGTAAGGACATCGTGTCCTGAGGTTGACGTTCCGCCGATTTCCCGGCCCCGTTGCCGCATCGAGATCCATCCGCAACGTCTTCGTCTGCTCCTCGGCACCGTCTCGCACGTCACATTCACAAGTGCTGACACGACGACGCTGGGGGCAGGGGATGGAACGCCGGACATGGAAGTACGTGCAGACATGGCGAGGGGCACTCGGTGCACTGGTGGCGGGCGGGGTGCTGCTCACCGGGTGCTCGGGGGCGTCCGGCGGAAAGGGGTACACCTCCTCCGCCGATCGCCCGGGCGCCCCCGCACCCGCGCCCGCCGCGTCGGGCGGCGCGGCCGACAGCGACGGTGCGAAGAAGCGGGACGGGCTGCGGGAGTCCGCGCCACCCGACTATCTGTCCACCTTCGCCCTGGACGTCGACACCGCCTCGTACGGCTACGCGCGCCGCACGCTCGCCGACGGCAAGCTGCCGGAGCCGACCACCGTGCGGCCCGAGGAGTTCGTCAACAGCTTCCGCCAGGGCTACCGGCGCCCGACGGGCAACGGCTTCACCGTGAACCTCGACGGCGCCCGCGCCGGGGCCGGCGGCTGGTCACTGGTACGGGTCGGCCTGGCCACCCGGGCAGCCCCCGCCCGTGACGAACGCCCGCCCGCCGCGCTCACCTTCGTCGTCGACATCTCCGGCTCGATGGCCGAACCGGGCCGCCTCGATCTGGTGAAGAAGTCCCTGGACGTCCTCACCGACGAACTTCGCGACGACGACTCGATCTCCCTGGTCACCTTCAGCGACAAGGCGAAGACGCTGCTGCCGATGACCCGGCTGCGGGACCACCGCGGCACGATCCGCGACCGGGTCGACTCCATGGAACCCACCGACTCCACCAACGTGGAAGCAGGCATCCGCCGCGGGTACGACGAGGCCGTCGACGGCCGCGTCAAGGGCGCCAACAACCGGGTCGTCCTGCTCTCCGACGCCCTCGCCAACACCGGGGAGACCGCCGCCGAAGCCATCCTCGAACGCATCGACTCCGCCCGCCGCGAGTACGGCATCACCCTCTTCGGCGTCGGCGTCGGCAGTGACTACGGCGACGCGCTGATGGAACAGCTGACCAACAAGGGCGACGGCCACACCACGTACATCTCCGACGAGACCCAGGCCCGGGAGGTCTTCGTCGATCAATTGCCCGCACACCTCGAACTGACGGCGCGCGAGGCCAAGGCCCAGGTCGCCTTCGACCGGAAGACCGTCGAGCGGTTCAAGCTGATCGGTTACGAGGACCGGAAGGTCGCCGACGAGGACTTCCGCAACGACCGTGTCGACGGCGGCGAGGTCGGCCCCGGCCACACGGTGACGGCGCTCTACGCCGTACACCTGCGGGACGGTGCCTTGGGGCATGTGGCGACCGCGACCGTGCGCTGGCTGGACCCCAGGACCCGGGCTCCGCACGAGCAGACGGGGTCGGTCGGGACGAAGGCGATCGACGGTCCGCTGTGGGGCGGAGACAGCAAGCGACTCCAAGTGACCGCGGTCGCCGCGTACTTCGCCGATGTGTTGCGCGGCGGTCGGCTTCCCGGTGCGCCCGGTCTCGGTGAACTCGCCTCACACGCTGCCGAATTGGCGTCCGAGACCGAGGACGATTCGGTACGGAAGCTGGCGACCGCGATCGGACAGGCCGACCGGCTCAAGGGTGGCGGGGACGACAACGGGTCCGGGGGCGTACCGGAGGGCGAGATGGACTGACCGGGGGAGGCGACAGGCCGCACAGTCCTGCGAAAGGGGGCTGTGCGACCCGTCCGCCGACGCCATGATGTGCACCATGTCCTCCCTGTTTTCGGCGCTCGCCGTGATCACGACCGGCCTCTACGCCGGCTTCCCGTAGCCGCTTGAGCACCGAGCGTATTTCTACTCCAGTAGCTTTCACCCGGTGCAGTAGCTTGCCAACGCCGCCTGGAATCACCAGCTGCCGCGCAGCAGAGCAACCGGAGGGTCACACATGCCCCGAGAGGCGCCGTACCTTGCAGTAGCCGACGCGTTGCGCGCACGGATTCTCGCGGGAGAGTGGCAGATCGGGGAGCGCCTGCCGTCCCGGGCGAAGCTCGCGGAGGAGTACGAGGTCGGGCGCAACGTCATGCAGAGGGCCATGGACGGTTTGATCGTCAAGGGCCTCCTCGAAGGACGCGCGGGCTCGGGCACTTATGTCCGCATGCCGTGCGAGCGCCTGCGGATGGTCCGCTCGCGGCACCGCGAACGCCGGGACGGCTCCCCTTCCCGCGCCGGCATGAAGGAGCGGGGCAAGGCCTCCGCCTGGGATTCGCACAGCCGGACGCGCGTTCCCGCCCCCGAGGCGATCGCCGAGAGGCTCGCCATCAGTCCCGGAGACCTCTGCGTCAACACGCACTACGAATTCCTCGCCGACGGGCAACCCGTCCAGCTCTCCGAATCCTGGGAGCCGATGGCCATCACGGACGGAACGCCGATCGTGCTGCCCGAGACGGGCCCCCTCGCGGGAAAGGGGGTGGTCGAGCGCATGCGCTCCATCGGCGTGGACATCGAGACCGTGGTCGAGCTGCCGCGCCCGGCTCGTGCCACCCAGGCACAGGCGAACCTGCTGGGGATCAGCGTCGGGGACCTGGTGCTTCAGATCGAGCGGACCATCTACGACACCGGCGGACGTCCGGTGGAAACCGCCGACATGGTCATTCCGGACGCGCGCCGGGAAGTGGTCTACGAGTTCGCAGTCGACCAGCCGTAGCCCGTTGAACTCAGTAGAGCGAAATTTCAAAGCCGACAGCAGGTGACTCGAATGTCAGCACCCTCCCGGCTCGGACTCCTGCGTGATCCGGACTTCGGGCGTTTATTTGCCGCCACCGCGCTCGGCCAGCTGGGCGATCGCATCATTTTTCTGGCGTTGCCTCTGGTTGCAATCGTGGCATTGAATGCTGACGAGTTCCAGGTTGGATCACTGACCGCGATGACCACGGCAGGCTCACTCCTGGTCGGGCTACCGGCAGGCGCGTGGGTGGACCGTATGCGGAAGCGATCAGTGATGATCAGCACCGATCTCGCCAGGGCGGCGGCTCTCTTGACGATACCGGTGGCGTGGTGGTCGGACCTTCTGACGATCTGGTGGCTCTACGCAGTCGCGTTGGTTCATGGGGTTCTGACGGTCTTCTTCGATGTGGCGTACGTCAGCTATCTGCCGCACCTGGTGGGACGCGGCAATCTCGTTGAAGGAAACTCGAAACTCTCGGCGATACGATCGGTGACCAGTATCAGTGGACCAGGGATGGCAGGGCCGCTGGTCGGCTGGCTCGGAGCGCCTGCAACGCTTTTGGTGAGTTCGGCCGGGATGGCGATGTCGGGTCTGCTCGCGACCAGTATCCGCAAACGCGAACAGAAACCGGAGCCGAGTGAGCGCCCTCAACTTCTTCGAGACATCAAAGAGGGATTGAAGTTTGTTCTCAAGCATCCCACCCTGCGTGCAATCATCCTGGGGGATGCGATATTCAACCTTTTCCTGGTCATGTATCAAACCATGTTGCTGGTCTTCTTGGAGAGGGAGATAAACCTCGAGTCCTTCGGCATCGGCCTCATTCTGTCGGGAATGGGCTGTGGTGCCCTGCTGGGCGCGCTGTCGGCAACCACGGTCTCGAAGCGGGTCGGGCAGGGCCCGGTCATCTGGCTCGCACCGCTTGTCACCTGTCCGCTGACAGTCCTTATGCCGTTGGCGCATCCGGGTTGGAGCGTGTATGTGGCTGCGCTCGGACTCGCGTCCCTTTCCCTGGGCGGAGTCATCCGCTTTGTGGCTCAATCAAGTTTCCAGCAGACCCTCACACCGGATCGGCTCTTGGGCCGGATGAGCGCGACAGCCCGGTTCGTGTCCTGGGGCGGCATTCCGCTCGGCGGGCTTTTGGGGGGAGTCCTGGGCTCTGTTTTCGGAGCAAAAGCTACATTGTGGATCGGCGCCGCCGGCATGACGTTGAGCGTCCTCCCGTACTTCCTGTCACCGCTTCGAAGCTTGCGCGAATTGCCCAAGGAAGAAGATCCCGGGCCCGTGCGCTGAGGTTCGCAACGGCTGACACCAGTAGGTGGATCGGCCTTGATGGCCCTGTCCGGCAGGGGAGTTGAGTGTTCGATCCGGTGTGGGGACGTCGCCATGGATCGTGCCGGACAAGCTGCGGGACCGCCTTGAGCCACTGCCGCCGCAGCGCGACCGGCGCGCTCACCGGGCGACCCTCGTCCGCTGCCGCCCGCCGATGCCATCGCGGGGCCCCCGGCCACGTTCAACACGATCAACAAGTGGGCGTCGGGGATCTCCGACACCCTGGCCCTGGGCATCCTGTGCGAGGCACACGGCTTCGGTATTCCGACAGCCGTCCTCCCGTACCTGAACCCGGCCCAGGCCGCCCTTGCGTGGCGCTGCGAGCCTTGCGCTTACGCCGCCACTACGCCGAGCTCGCTAGCCTCGATCTTTCGTGACGGTCCGTCGGTTTCTCTGGCGGGCCGTTTCGGCGTTGTGGGCTGGTCGTGGGTAGGCCGGTGGCCCGGCTGTCGCGTCGGGTGGGCGCCGGGTTCCACGGCTCCGGTGGGGTAGTCAGGCTGTCGGGACGGATAACTCTGCTGGTCAGCCGGGGTTCGGGAGAGCGTCGAGCCGCTGGACCGCGCCTGTGATCAGGTCGCTCCAGGGCCAGTGACGGCCGAACCGGAGGTGTCGGCGGCGGGCAGTGGTGACGATCTGGGCGGCAGCGGAGAACAGCCGTAGCCGGAGCCGGCGGGGTTCCCAGAGACGGGGTTGGCCGGTCAGGGCGAGCATCGGCAGCCAGGCCAGCAGGTCGAGCGCGAGCTGGACGATCTCCAGCCAGATCTGGTTCTGCGCGGTGTCGTGCAGGGGAA
>NZ_JBEOVN010000132.1:0-21842 GCF_040295565.1 Streptomyces sp. NPDC002785
ACCTTCGATCGGGCGATCGAAGGTCACCCGACAGGTTCTGAGATCCGCCGGGAGGCCGCGAGGCCCGTGGGCGGGAGCCCTGGAGGCGGGAGGCCTCCCGGTTCAGACGTCGAGTTGGTCGGCGACCGCTCGCAGCAGGCCGCCGATCTTCTTGCCGGCCGCCTTGTCGGGGTAACGGCCGCGCTCCAGCATCGGCGTGATGTTCTCCAGCAGGGTGGTCAGGTCCTGCACGATGGACGCGAGCTCGTCCGGCTTGCGGCGCTGTGCGGCCGCGACGGACGGAGTCGGGTCCAGGATCACCACCGAGAGCGCCTGGTCCCCACGCTGACCTGCAACGACACCGAATTCGACGCGTTGGCCCGGTTTGAGTGCGTCGACGCCGTCGGGGAGCACCGAGGAGTGCACGAAGACGTCAGCGCCGTCGTCGCGGGAGAGGAAGCCGAAGCCCTTCTCGCTGTTGAACCATTTGACCTTGCCAGTCGGCAAAGCACGCACCCCATCTCAACCCGTATGCCCGAACAAAGCCTCAGCAGGTCAGGCTATCCAGTGGTGGTGCTCCCCTGCTGGCAGCAGCCTCCCCAGGTGACGTACCCCTAGTCAAGCCTGGTCATCCGGACTGCTGTCCAGAAACGATGCTTGCGCCCTTCATCCCTTGTCGTGGGGCGGGTCGTCGGCGCCGGGAACTACCCTGGCGGGGTGAGCACTACTCCTTCTGGCGCAGGTGACCGGCTCGTCCGGATCGGCGCGATCGTCTTCTTCATCGGAACGCTGGCCACGCTGGCCACGGTGGCCCCGCTGTTCCTCGGAACCCATCCGCTTCCGCCCATCGCCTGGTCGCTGTGCATGCTGATGGGCGTCGGCTTCCTGATCGCCGCGGCGGGCGTGGTCCGGTCGGCACGGGCGGGGTCGCCGAAGCGGTAGGCGGGGGTGCGCCCATGTCTTTGGTCAAGCTGTCGCGCACGTTGATTTCTTCGAGGAGATCGCCGGGTTCCGTGCGACGCGCCGGGCCCGCCGGGTTCTGACGCCGCCCTCTCACCGCTGTACGAAAGGGCCTGCGGGAACTTCCTTCTCCCGCAGGCCCTGCTTGGTCCTTGTCCGTCAGAGCTGCTGCACGAAGTAGGGCTCGACGGTCATCCACCCGTTGCCCCGGGCGCCGTAGTACGTGCCCTTGTTGCTCTGGGCCAGGGTGTACCAGGAGTCCACGTAGTCGGGGTCGTCGGTCCACCAGTCGTTCGGTATGGCGTCCAGGATCGCGTTCACCAGCGGGATGTAGGCACCCTGGTCGGTGATGGTGAGCAGGACCGCGGCGATCGCCTTGGCGAGGTCGCGGTAGTTGGTGCTGCCGTCCTCCTCCATCATCACGGCGTCGGCCAGGTTGTACTTGTAGTTCGACCAGTTGACCAGGATCTGGTTGGGCCGGTAGACCGTGCCGTCGTAGTCGAGATACGGCATGTCCACGGGGTCGACGCGGACCTTGCCGTCCTGGCCGAAGCCGCTGACCAGGGTGTAGATCTCGGCGGCGCCCTTGATCCAGGGCTCCTCGTCGTCGGACAGCTCGACCGCCGTGATCTTCGTGGTCCAGAAGCCGGCGTTGGCCGCCGCCTTCGGTGTGGCCGAGGTGTTCACCGTCCCGGGCGCCGCGGACTGCACGCCGTCCTTCACCAGTTCCTCGCGCAGGACGTCCAGACCGGCCGCCAGGGCCTTGGAGCTGTCGATGTCGACGACGTACACCGGCCGCGCGGGTGCCTTGCGGGCGTCCAAGCGGTGGGCGCGGCCCTGGCTGTCGTAGGCGGTGACGGTGGTGGCGTCGTCGTCCGAGACGGTCGCGGCGACCCAGGGGGCCGTACCGGCCGACAGTGAGGCGCGCATCGAGCGGTCCCCGAGGCGCAGCCGCAGCAGCGAGCCGGTCTTCGTGTTCAGGCCCTTGGCCTCGGCGATCTCCCGGTCGGCGGCGGCGAGCCGGGACTTCAGCGGGCCGCTCGCCCGCTCGGTGACGGGCACCTCGGGCGACTTCAGGGCGGCCGTGCGCAGACGCGTACTCCAGGCCGCGTCGCCGAGCGAGCGCGCGATGGCCCGTGCCGCCCGGTCCTGGGCGGCGGTGACGGCGGACGCGGTGGCGGAGTGGGAGTGGGCCGCGTGGACGGCCGCCCGGTCGGGGGCCGGGGCCGCGGTGGCCGAGGGTGCGGCGGTCAGGGTCTGGGCCGCGCAGAGGGTGACCAGGGTGGCCGCGGTGGCGGTGAGGGTGCCGCGTCTACGGGTGTGACGAGGGCTCACAAGGATCGTTCCTCCTGGATTGGAGTGGTCGGTGACGTGCTGTCAGGGGGGTGCCGGGTGGAACGGGTGGACCTGGAACGAACCTGGAAGCGGGTCCCGCAGAGGATCTATGCGAGTAGATGAATTCCGTAGACGTCATGATGATGGGGACATGTCATGGACGCAAGGTTTTCACAGCACGGACAGATGAACTTTGCGCCCGTCGACGGAAGTTGGCGGATTCCGGAAGGGTCGGTGGCCGTCAGTCGTCAGCCACCGCGAGGCCGCCCAGACCAGCTCGACCAGTGCCGCCCGCGTCGGGGCCGGGATCGCGGCGTTCGCGGCGGCGCTACGGGGGCGGCCCGGGGGCGTCCGGCAGCCGCATCGTCCGGGTTTCCCCGGCCCGCCCGGATCCGCCCACGACCTGACCGCCGCCCGTGCTCACGCCCCGGAGCCGGAGCGCTGCGACAAACGGGCGGACAGCGCCTGGCCCAGCGCCAGCACGCTCAGGCCGAACATCAGGACGCCCAGGGGAACATGGAGCGACGGTATGTGCGCGATGCCCAGCACCACCTGCACCGAAGCGAGCGCAAGGAAGCCGGACGCGTACAGGATGGGGCGGGGCCTCCCGCCGCCCGGCCGCCACGCCAGGATCGCGGCGATCACGTACAACATCGATGCGCCGTACATCACGCGCGCCCCGACGCCGTGCACCACCTCGCTGAGGGACGAGGACAGCAGCAGCCCGGCGGTGACCGCCTGGAAGAAGATGGCCAAGGTCTGCAGGGCGATCGCGACCTGCAGGAACGTGAGGCTGCGCTGTTCTGCCGTCGTCCGGGTAGTCATGACGCGGTCCCCTCTTCTGCCTCGCGGCGGTTGATCGGTAGTGTCTCGACAGTCCGACGACGTGGGCCCGCGAAATGTGAGGCGAAGTGCCGACCTCGCAGTCCTGTGCGGTGTTTCACCGAAGTGGCGAGAGCGGAAGCGAACGAGAAGAACCAGGGAGCGGTCGCCACCATGAGCACCCCGTCCGAGCCAGGGCATGACCGGTCCGAGCCGGGCCTGAGCGCGATCGTCGGCGAGCGGCGCCAGCTGACCAATCTCGCGTACCGGCTGCTCGGTTCGCTGGCAGAGGCCGAGGACGCCGTGCAGGAGACCTACGCCCGCTGGTACGCGATGTCGCGGCAACAGCAGGAGGCCATCGAGTCGCCCGGCGCCTGGCTGACGACGGTGGCCAGCCGCATCTGCCTGGACCTGCTCGGCTCCGCGCGGGTCCGGCGCGAGCGCTACGTCGGCGAATGGATACCCGAGCCGCTGCCCGACCGTACGGAGTGGATCAGCGGGCCGGCGGGCGGCGGCAGGGCCGAGCCGGCCGACCCCGCCGACCGGATCACCCTGGACGAGTCGGTGAACATGGCCTTCCTCGTCGTACTGGAGTCGATGACGCCGGCCGAACGCGTGGCGTTCATCCTGCACGACGTCTTCCGGTACCCCTTCGCCGAGGTCGCCGAGATCGTCGGCCGGACGCCGGCGGCCTGCCGGCAGCTGGCATCCTCGGCCCGTCGACGCATTCGCGCCGCGCAGGCGCCGACGGCGCCGAAGGCCGGGCAGGCCGGTCTGGTGCGGCATTTCAAGGAGGCGTGGGAGGCCAGGGACATCGGGGCCCTCGTCGGCCTCCTCGACCCCGACGCCACGATGATCGCCGACGGCGGCGGACTGGTCGGCACCGTCCTCCGCCCGGTCGAGGGCAGCAAGCGCATCGCCGAGTACCTGATTTACATCGCCGACAAAGCCCCTGGGCTGACGCTCCTGGAGCGGACGGTCAACGGCCGGCCCGGCCTGGTCGCCCAGCACGCGGGCGTCACCGTGACCGTGGCGGCGTTCGGCCTCACCAGCGACCGCATCACTCGCATCTGGGCGATCCGCAACCCGGAGAAGCTCCGTCCGTGGACCGAGAACGCACGGAGCTGACCTGCTCGCGAGGTCAGGACGGGGTGACCGGGCCCGGGCCCTCGCCGTCGGGTTCGGCGAAGTGGTCGAACTCGCCGGCCATGACGCCCTTGGTGAAGGCCTCCCATTTCGTCGTGGTCGTCGTCACGACGTTCTCGGGGTCGCTGGTCTCCCGGAGACGGACGAGCCCGTCCGGCCCGTACGCCACCTCGATCCAGGGGCCGGGGCCCTCCTCGCCCTCGGGGGCGGCGCGGATCCAGGTGAGGCCGGCGGAGGTGCAGGGGTCAGCCATGGTGGCGGCCCTCCTTGACGGTGCGTACGAGGGCTGCCCACGCGGCGGGCGTGGTGCGGAGTATCGCCCCGGTGGGATCGCCGCTCTCGGTGAGCTTGACCTCTTCATCGGTGCCCTTGGCGATGTGGATGCACGAGTCCCCCTGGGCGCAGTAGGACGACTTCTGCCAGTGGTCGTACATGGGCATGAATGCTCCTCTCACAGGTGCTGACTGATGTGGTGGATGAGGTCCCGGGTGTCTTCCGGCGACAGCGCTGCGTCCTCGATCCTGCTGAACAGGGTCCGGTAGTTCTGAAGCTGGGTGTCGGCATCGAGGAACGCGAGGCCGTGTGACTGGTCGAGGTGAACCGTGTCCAGTTCAGGGACCGGGCCATGCGCGTAGTAGATGGACTGACCGGAGCCGGGGATGGCTCCTGCCCTGAACGGGATGACCTGAATGGTGATGTGGTCCTGCTCGCTCATGTCGAGGAGGTGCTGCAGCTGCGACCGTGCCGTCTCGGGGCCGCCAACTTCGGTACGCAGCGCCGCCTCATGGATGAGCGCCTGGTACGGGGTCGGCTCGGCCCCGTACAGGATCGCTTGGCGCTTTATGCGGAACGAGACACGGTGCTCGACATCCGGGGGCGGCAGCTCCGGGACGTGCTGCCGGACGATCTCCCGCGCGTGGTCGGCGCTCTGGAGCAGCCCAGGAATGTGTGCGGTGATGGCGCCGCGCAGCCGCTCGGCGTGGTGCTCCAGTTCCGCAAGGTCCAGGAGGGGGGTCGGTAGGAGTTCCTGGTACTCGGACCACCATCCGCGTCTCCGGTCCTGGACCATGTTGACCAGAGCCTCGATGAAGGCGTAGTTGGAGCAGGCGTAGTTCTGCGCCATGGCGCGCAGCCGCTCGGCGCTCACTCCGAACCTGGCGGTCTCGATGTTGCTCAGCTGGCCCTGGCTGATGCCATGCACTCGGGCGGCCTCGGTCGCTGTAAAACCGGCGCGCTCACGCAATTTGCGCAGCTCGGTAGCGATTCGGATGCGCCGTCCGGTGGGGGCTGATCTGCCTGCCATGTAACTCCTCCTTGGCGGGGTTGAGTTCGACTCATCACTCACACGAGGGAATCTGCATGCAGTTTCATGAATGAAGCGCAAATAGAACTTGCAGAGAACTTAGTCTCTGACTCAGGCCACCCGCCCGGAAGTACCCCGCTCGACGGAGCGGCCTCGTCACCGAGCAACCCGAAGCGCACCCTCCAACCTCCCTCCGTGAACGGAGACTTCCATGGTCAGTGCCACGGTATCCCCGCCCTGGACGTACACCCTCCAACTCCCGCAGGATCCCCGCGCCCCCGGCGTGGCCCGTGCGACCCTGCGCACCATCCTGCGCGTGCACGGCATGCCCGAACTCACCGAGACCGCGGAACTGCTGGCGAGCGAGCTCGTCACCAACGCCTACCTGCACTCCTCGGGGGCGTACTCCCTGCGCCTGCGCGACGCCGGGCGCAGCCGTATCCGGCTCAGCGTCTGGGACACCAACCCCCACATCCCCGCCCCCTTCCGATGGGGCGCCGAAGCACCGGAGGAACTCTCCGAGCGCGGACGGGGGCTGTACCTCGTCACCCTCTACGCGGAGAGCTGGGGCGCCCACCCCATGAGGACCGGGCTGCCGGGGCAGGGCGGGAAGCTGCTCTGGGTGGAGTGCGCGGCCAAGGCGGACGACGCCCCGCCGCACGGCGCCCGGTGAGCCTACGTCCCCGTGACGTAGGCGCTCCAGATCCGGGGCGGGAAGACGTTGCCGCGCCCCGAATCGGGTCCGCCCACGCCCTGCATTCCCAGCAGTTGAGGGGTGCCCGGCTTGCTGCGGAACATCGTGACGGCCGTGGTCAGCCCCTTGCTGTGGCCGATGAACCAGGCCGACTTCATCCGGTCGTCCTCGCCGGTCGCGCCCGCCGAGAGGTCGTCGGCAGCCTTGGGCCCGGCGAACATGGCGGACTTCCCGTCCCGACCCAGCCGCGTCCAGGCCACCATCCCCAGAGTGTTGTGCACATCGTTGGCCACCGAGGCGTCCATCGCGCGCCGCAGCTCGGGCTTCCCGAAGCCCTCGACCACCTCGCCGTCCCGGGTCACCCTGGTCACCGAGTAGGGATCGGCCCTCATACCGTCGTTACTGAAGGCGGTGTACGCGTCCGCCATCCTGACCGCGCTCGGTGTGGACGTGCCGAGGGGAAAGGACTTGTCCAGGCGGGCCAGGCTCTCCTCGTGCAGCCCGGCCGATACCGCCAGTTCCTTCACCTTCTTCAGCCCGATGCCCTTGCCGAGCAGCACGAAGGTTGCGTTGGACGACTTGACCAGCGCATCGCGCAGGGGCGTCGGCGGCGTGACCATCACCTGGCCGGGACCGGCGCCCGCCCCGCCGGGCGCCGCGTACGGGCCGTCCTTGATCAGACGCCCCTCACTGTCGTAGCCGCTGTCCAGGGTGATCCCGTCGCCGTGCTGAAGGGCCGCTGCCAGCACGAAGGGCTTGAAGGCCGAGCCGACGGGGACGCCCGCGGTGTCGGCGTTGTTGGCGAAGTGGGTGACCGCGTCGGCTCCGCCGTACACCGCGACCACGGCCCCGTCGGACCGCACGGATGCGGCGCCGACCTCGACGTACTTGTCCTCGGGGCGCTTCTTGGGGTCGAGGTCGCGCTTGCGCACGCTCCGCACGGCCCGTTCCAGCTGCCCCACCCTGGCCTTGTCGAAGGTGGTGTGCACCCGGTAGCCGCCCCGGAAGAGGTCCTTGTCGGTGAGGCCCGAGCGCTTCTTGATGTACTTGTTGGCGATGTCGACGAGATAGCCGGTCTGGCCGCCGAGGCTGGTCGGCTTGGCGGCCGGCCTCGGCTCGGGGAACTTCTGGTACGCGGCCCGCTCGTCCTTCGTCATCGCGCCGATCTCCACCTGCCGGTCGAGGATCCACTTCCAGCGGTCGACGGCGCGTTCGTGGTTGCCTTTGCCGCCTGCGGGGTCGTACTGTTCCGCCCCCTTGAGCAGGGACGCGAGCAGCGCCGCCTGGCTGGGGTCGAGGTCCTTCGCGGGGACTCCGTAATACGCGTGCGCCGCTGCCTGGATGCCGTAGGCGCCGCGGCCGAACCAGCTGGTGTTCAGATATCCCTGGAGGATCTCCTTCTTGTTCTGCTTGTTGCTCAGCTTCAGCGAGATGAAGAACTCCTTGAACTTCCGGGTGGCTGACTGCTCCTGGCTGAGATAGGTGTTCTTCACGTACTGCTGGGTGATGGTGGAGCCGCCCTGGGTCTCATCGCCTTTGACCATGCTGACGGCCGCGCGGGCGATCCCCTTCGCCGATACCCCCGAGTCGGAGTAGAAGGTCTCGTTCTCGGCGGCGATGACCGCGTGCTCCACCGAATCGGGTATGTCGGCGAGCGTGACGTTCTGCCGATCGACCGCGCCCACGCTCACCATCTGGCTGCCGTCCGCCCAGTAGTAGACGGTGCCCTGCCTGCGCGCCTCGGCGTTCTCGTCCGGGATGTCGACGGATGCGTAGACCACGGCGAACAGCCCGGCCAGCGCTCCGGATCCGAGCAGGATCCCGCTCAGCGCCTGCCGCCACGAAGGGACCCAGCGGCGCCAGTTGCTTCTCCCCCGGCGGGGGTAGTCGACACGGAGCCCGCGAAGGCGGATCGGGCGGATGGGGCGTCGGGCCATGCTCCGGCTCCTCGTTCACCGTCCCGCACCGGTGTGGTGCGGGCTTGTGGGAGGAGACGTTCCGGATCGTGATCAGGTTGTCTCGGAGCCCCGTCCAACACGGGTGACGAACCGAGGACGAAGCACAACGGCCTTCGGCAGCCAGGTGGATCGGGGTCGTCGGCCCGCCGCGGGAGCGTCCGGAGGCATGGTCGCCCGGTGCTCAGTAAATCCGCGAATCCGCTCCCGCCGAAGGTCCTACGCCGCGTCCCCGTCCAGGTACCCGACCAGCCAGGACGGGAAGTCAGTCAGCGACGACAGGACGACGTCGGCCCCCGCCGCCCGGAGTTCCTCCGCGTCGCACGGGCCCGTGGCGACCGCGACCGACAGCGCTCCGGCCGTGCGGGCGCCCCGTACGTCGCCGGTGTGGTCGCCCACGTACACACCCGCCCCATGCTCGCGCAGTGCCTGGCCCTTGGCCTCCGCCCACAGGCCGCCGATCACCGCGTCGGGCTCGATCCCGAGGTGCGCCAGGTGCAGCTCCGCGCTCGGCCGGTGCTTGGCGGTGACGACTATCGCCCGGCCGCCCCGCTCACGGATCGCCGCGATCGACTCCCTGGCGCCCGGCAGCGCGGGGCTCGGGACGATGGCGTATGTGGGATAAATCTCCCGGTAGCGGTCGACGGTCGCGGCCACCGCATCGGCCGGAAACCAGTTCCGCAGCTCGTCGTCGATCGGCGGACCGAGCCTGCTCACCACCAGGTCGGCATCGATCGGCGTCCCCGTCTCGGCGGAAAGCGCCAGGTAGGCGGCCTTGATGCCGGGCCGGGTGTCGATGAGCGTCATATCGAGGTCGAAACCGACCGTCAGCGGATGCGAAGGCATGGAATCCATTGTCGCGGGGCCGGGCGCGGCGGCCCCGGTACGGCCTTCGGGCCCCGGAACCGCGGTGCTTAGACTTAGCCAAGCCTAACTTTGCTTCGTCGTCCGATTGGGTCCGATGTCAGCCGCCGCACCACGCCGCTCCAGACGCGCACTCGCGACGGCGGCGGCCGTCGCGGCGCTGCTGGTGGCGGTACTTCTCAGCCTCGCCCTGGGGGCCCGCTCCATACCCCCGTCCGAAGTGATCGACGCCCTGCTGCACGGCGGGCACTCCGATGCCGCCGAAGTCATCCGGAACATGCGGGTGCCGCGCACCCTGATCGGGCTGATGGTCGGAGCGGCACTGGCCCTCGCGGGCACGGTGCTCCAGGGCATCACCCGTAACCCCATCGCCGACCCCGGCATCCTCGGCATCAGCCAGGGCGCCTCGGTGGGCGTGGTGCTGGCCATCGCGTACGCAGGGATCCACACCCTGACGGGGTACGTGTGGTTCGCGTTCGCGGGGGCGGCGATCGCCTCCGTCGCCGTGTACGCCATCGCCTCCAGCGGGCGCGGCGGCGCCACCCCCGTGAAACTCGCCCTCGGCGGCGCCGCGATCAACGCGCTGCTCGTGTCGGTGACGATGGCGGTGCTGACGACCAAAGCGTCCGCGCTGGACGAGTTCCGCTTCTGGCAGGTCGGCTCCATCGCCGGGCGCGAGGCCGATGTGGCCCAGCAGATCTGGCCGTTCATACTGGTCGGGACGGTGCTCGTGCTGTCCGTCGCCCGCGGGCTCGATGCGCTGGCGCTCGGCGAGGACGTGGCGAAGGGGCTCGGGCAGAAGGTCGCGACGGTACGGATCGTCGGTGGCGTCGGGGCCACGATGCTGACCGGTGTCGGCGTCGCGGCGGCCGGCCCGATCGCGTTCATCGGACTCGCCGTCCCGCACATCGCCCGCCGAATCGTCGGCGGCGACCACCGCTGGGTGCTGCCGATGGCGGCACTGATCGGGCCCGTGATGCTGCTCGTCTCGGATGTCATCGGCCGCATCGTCTTCCCGCCGAGCGAGGTCCCGGCGGGCGTGATGACGGCACTGATCGGCGTTCCGTTCCTGGTCACGCTGGTACGCCGGAAGGCGGTGCCCGCATGAGCGACACCACGCTCCGGGTGCGGCCCGCCGGGTACCACGTCGTACGGATCGGGGCGCGGGGCCGGTTCCTGCTGCACCGGCGGGCGGCCGTCGTCGCCGCCGTCCTCGTCGTCGTGCTGGCCGCCGTCTGTGTCGCGTACCTCTGCGTCGGCGAGAGCTTCGTCGCGCCCGGCGAGGTCGTGAAGGTGGTCCTGGGGCAGCCGTCCCCGGACGAGCTGGTCGTCGGCACGCTGCGGCTGCCGCGCATGGTCGTGGGGCTGCTGGTCGGCGCGGCGTTCGGGATCGCCGGTGCGCTGATCCAGACCGTCGCCCGCAATCCGCTGGCCAGCCCCGACATCATCGGCATCAGCCAGGGGGCGAGCGCGCTCACGGTCGGCGCGATGACCTTCGGCGTCACCTCGTACACCGTGCTGCCGTACCTGTCCGTCATCGGTGGGATGGCCGCCGCGGCGCTCGTGTACGTCTTCGCCTGGCGCGGCGGGCTGCACGCCACCCGCTTCGTCCTCATCGGCATCGGCTTCGCCATCGCGCTGCGGTCGGTCACCACGCTGTTCCTGACGAAGGGCGACTATCTGGTCGCCCAGCAGGCGCAGATCTGGATGACCGGCTCGCTCAACGGCCGCGGCTGGTCCGAGGCCGCGCCGATCGGCTGGACGCTGCTGATCCTGCTGCCGGCCGTCCTGTGGGCCGCCCGGGCCCAGCGCACCGTATCGATGGACGACGACACCGCGACGGCCCTCGGGGTGCGTCTGGGACGGGTACGGCTGGGGCTCGTCGCACTCGGTGTGATCCTGGCGTCCGTGGCGACCGGGACGGCCGGTCCTGTCGACTTCGTGGCGCTGCTCGCCCCGCAGATTGCCCGCAGGATGACCCGTACCGCGCAGATTCCGCTGTTCTGCTCGGCGCTGCTCGGTGCGGTGATCGTGGTGTTCGGGGATCTGCTGGCGCGCAGGCTCTTCTCGCCCACCGAGCTGCCGGTGGGCGTTCTGACGGCGGCGGTCGGCGCCCCGTATCTGATCTGGCTGATCATCCGCGGCCACGGCGGCGGTCGTAGTGGAGGAACCGCATGAGCTCGACCCGTACGTCCGACGCCACGGCGAGCGCGACCAGCCGGCTCACCGTGCGGGAGCTGACGCTCGCGTACGAGGACCGCACCGTCGTCCACGAGCTGGACCTCGCCGTTCCCGACGGCCGGGTCACCGTCATCGTCGGTCCGAACGCCTGCGGCAAGTCGACCACCCTGCGCGCGCTCGGCCGGCTCCTCAAGCCGCGCGGCGGGGCCGTGCTCCTCGACGGCACCGAGCTGTCGGAGATCCCCACGCGGAGGATCGCCCAGTCGATCGGGCTGTTGCCGCAGACCCCGGTGGCCCCCGAGGCGATCACCGTCTGTGACCTCGTCGCCCGCGGCCGGCAGCCGCATCAGCACTGGTGGCAGCAGTGGTCCCAGGAGGATGAGCGGGCGGTGACGGACGCGATGGAGCGTACGGACATCACGGCGCTCGGCGACCGGTCCGTGGACGAGCTGTCCGGCGGGCAGCGCCAGCGTGTCTGGATCGCGATGGCGCTCGCCCAGGAGACCGATCTGCTGCTGCTCGACGAGCCGACCACGTACCTCGACATCGCGCACCAGGTGGAGGTCCTGGACCTGGTGCGCCGGCTCACCGCCCCGGCGGCGGACGGCAGCCGCGGCCGGACCGTCGTCACCGTGCTCCACGACCTCAACCAGGCCGCCCGGTACGCGGACCACCTGGTCGCCATGAAGGCGGGCCGGATCGTCGCCGAGGGCCACCCGAAGGACATCGTCACCGCAGGTCTCGTCCGCGAGGTCTTCGGCCTGGAGGCGGTGATCGTCCCGTGCCCGGTGACGGATTCGCCGCTGGTGGTGCCGGGGGCTCCCTGGACAGCTCCTGTTCCGCAATGAAGCCTCTGCGGCCCTGCCCGGCGCCTGCGGCCGATGTGCCGGGCTGGGAGGGAACTGAAGATCTTGACCAGGCCAAGATCTTCAGTTCCGCCTAGGGTCTTTCGTTTGGATCCGGCCTGATCCAAACGAGAGGCCCTAGATGTCGTGGACGCTGTGCTCGCTCAGGTCGGCCGCATGCCGAGCGACAGTTTGGTAGTCGGCGTCGTCATGAAGGACGGTCAGGCCGTGGTGGGCCGCGGTAGCCGCAATGATCAGATCCACCGCCGAGGCACTGCGATGCTCCCCGGCCCGGGCCATCCGATGCTGCACCGAACCGATCCAGCGTCCCGCGTTCTTCGGCAACGACACGTCGGGGTAGAGGTCTGTGAACATCTCCGCGATCTCGTCGTACTCGCGGGCGTTCCGAGCGCTGTACAGGAACTCGGCGCGTTGCGGATAGCAGGAGGCGACAGCCTCGGCGTCGATCGCGTCGTACCAGGCCGACTGCAGTTTGGAGTCGCCGAGCAACCGGACAAGGCCGGAGGTGTCGAGCAGGTAGATCACCGGTTGTCCTTCTCCGCCCGGTGCTGACGTTCGGCGTCCTCAACCGCCCCCCACTGGCGCGCACGCTCGAAGTGGCGGCTGATGCGCGCCGCACGCTCCTGCCGCTCGGCGTAGAACTGGAGGGCGAGATTGACGGCCTCCTTCTTGGTCCTCACCTTGGACAGAGCCATGGCACGCTCCAGGGCGTCATCGTCGATGTCGATCTGGGTCACAGACACGTCGCACCTCCCTGCAATCCTTCGCGACGTACATATTGGTGATGTACAAAGAATTATAGGTCACCAACATCCCTAGCGCGCCGGAGAGGCCGTCGACCATTCCGCGAACGACAACGCCCGGTCAGGGGTTCACCGTGTGGAGCCCAGCGGAGCCGAACTCCCGCACCCCTGCGTCCCCGCCTATCCCACCCGCTTCCGCGCCCGCCACACCAGGAACGCCGCCGACGCCACCGCGGCCGTCCGTACCACCACCGGCCACACCCCGGTCAGCGCGTCCGCCATCCCGTCCTGCGGGATCGGTTCGCCCCAGCGGCCCTCCGTCCTGCCCCACAGCCAGACCAGGGCGCCCGCCACGACCACGCCCGGCAGCCCCATCGCGGCCCACTTCGCCTCCGCGCGGGACAGTGTGCGCGAGCTGTACGTGAGCAGCCAGCCGCCCGCCAGGGCCAGCCAGGAACCCGTCACGGCGCCGGTGACCAGCAGCGCGGCGGCGAGCAGCAGCAGGGGGTGGGAGAACCCGCGGCCCGTCGCGCCGCCTTCGCGCTCGGCGCGGCGGCCCAGGCGCGGGAGCCGTCGGCGTCGCGGGGCCTCGTCGGTGCCGCCGTCCTCGGGGATGTCGTCGTCCTCGTCCACCGAGTCGCCCGCGCGCGGGCGGGGAACGGCGTCCCGGGCCGACGGCGGCCTCATCATGTCCGGTATCTCGACGCCGCCGGTGAACCCCGGCACATCGACACCGTCACCGAACGGCTCCGGCTCGATCCGCCACCAGTCGGGCTCGCTGCCGGACGGCCCCAGTTCGTCCGTACCGGCCATGTGCGGCGGCGAAGGCACCCGACCGGCCGCCGCCTCCGGAGCCGCGGAGTCCGCCGAGCCCTCCGATTCCCCGTCCGGCGCCTGCGACGCGCCCTTGCCGGAACCGTCTTTCCTGAGCATCCCCTTGCGCGGCCGGGGCAGGCCCCGCCCCTCCCCCGCGGCGGGTTCCGGCCGCTCGGGCAGCTCCACCGTCCCGTCCTGCGACGCGGCCGCGGCGGCGACCAGTTCGTCCGGTGCGCCGAGCCTCCCGATGATGCGGCGGACCGCCGCCGGGGTGTCCGCGGACTGCGTCCCGCGCTGCCGGTCGATCTCGCCCCGGAGGGTCGAAACGAGCCTCATCCGGGTGCCCGAGGGCAGCTGTTGCTGCTGAGCCAGGTCCCCGACCCGGCTCAGATAGTCGTAGACGAGCTGGTCGCTCTCGATGCCCACGCGATGGTTCCCCTCTACCGCCCTGCACCGACGGTAGCGCCCTCGGGCCTGTCCGGAGCGACTACCGTGGGACGGATGGGGATGACCACACCACCGCGGACGCTCGCCGAAGCACTCCGCGCCCGGGACGACGAGTCGTTGGCGGGGCTGCTGCGTGCCCGCCCCGACCTCCTCGTCCCCGTGCCCAACGACATCACCCAGCTCGCGACGAGAGCCGGCACGCGTGCCTCCGTCGTACGCGCGCTGGAGCACCTCGACCGGTTCGCCCTGCAGACCGCCGAAGCACTGGCCGTGGCACCCGACCCCGCCCCGTACGAGACACTGCTCGGCCTCCTCACCGGCGACGGCCGGGACGACGGCGAGCACCGCGACGACGCGGGCGCGGCAATCGTGGACGCACTGCCCGGTGCCCTCGCCACCCTGCGCGAACAGGCCCTGGTCTGGGGCGAGGACGACCGGCTGCGGCTCGTGCGCACCGCGCGCGAACTCCTCGCACCGTCCCCGCAGCACCCCTCCCCCACCGGTCTGGGTCCGACCGTCGCGGAGGCGACCGCCGGAATGTCGCCAGGCCGCCTCCAGGACATCCTGGCGAACGCCGGACTGCCCGCCACCCATGACCCGGTATCCGCCGTGACGTCCCTGTCCGCGCTCTTCACCGACCGGGCCAGGATGGGCGAGCTGCTGGACACCGCCCCCGCAGAAGCCCTGTCCGTACTGGACCGGCTGGTGTGGGGGCCGCCGTACGGGGAAGTGACCCCGAACCCCACCCCGCCCGTGAAATGGCTGCGCGACCACGGGCTGCTGCTGCCCGTGTCGACCCGCACCGTGGTGCTGCCGCGCGAGGCCGCCCTGCATCTGCGGGCCGGGCGCGCCCACCGCGTACCGGAACCGCAGCCGCCTGCCGTGGAGGCGGTCGCGAACCGTGATCCCCAGGCTGTGGACAGCGCCGCGGCCGGTCAGGCGTTCCTGGCGGTGACCACCGTCGAGGAGCTGCTGAAGAGCTGGAACGGCGGCGGACCGGCGATACTGCGCGCCGGAGGGCTCAGTGTCCGCGAGCTGAAGAAGACCGCCACCACCCTCGACGTCTCCGAACCCGTCGCCGCCTTCTGGGTCGAACTCGCCTACGCGGCCGGGCTGCTGGCATCCGACAAAGAGGCCGACGAACGGTACGCGCCGACGCCCGCGTACGACGACTGGGCCGAACTCCCCGCCCAGGACCGCTGGGTGCGCCTCGCCACCGCCTGGCTCGCCGCCACCCGTACCCCCGGCCTGGTCGGCGGCCAGGACGCCAAGGGGCGGGCCCTGTCCGCCCTCGGCCCCGACCTCGACCGCTCCGCCGCCCCCGAGGTACGCCACCGGGTGCTGGCCCTCCTTGCCGCCCTGGACCCGGGTACCGCCCCCGACCCGGAGACGGTCCTCGCCCGGCTCCGCTGGGAACGCCCCCTGCGCGGCGCCTCCGCCTCCGCCGGGGCCACCACCGATCTGCGGTCCCGGATCGCCCTGTGGACGCTCAACGAGTCCGAGCTCCTCGGCATCACCGGCCGCGGCGCGCTCGCCGCGCACACCCGCGCCCTGCTCGACTCCGGGCCGGCCGAGGCCGCCGCGCTGCTCGCGCCCCTCATCCCGGAGCCGCTGGACCACGTCCTGCTCCAGGCCGACCTGACGGCCGTCGCCCCCGGCCCGCTGGAGCGCCCCCTGGCGGACATGCTCTGCGCCCTCGCGGACATCGAGTCGAAGGGCGGCGCGACGGTCTACCGGTTCACCCCCGGGTCCGTACGCCGAGCCCTGGACGCCGGACAGTCCGCGGCCGATCTGCACGCGTTCCTCGCCGCCCGCAGCCGTACGCCGGTGCCGCAGCCGCTCAGCTACCTCATCGACGACGTCGCCCGCCGCCACGGCCATCTGCGGATCGGCGCCGCCTCCTCGTACGTACGCTGCGACGACGAGGCCGTGCTGAACGAGATCCTGGCCGACAAGCGCTCGGCCACCCTGCGCCTGCGCCGCCTCGCACCGACGGTCCTGGCCACCCCGCTCGACCCGGCGTCCCTGCTCGAAGGGCTGCGCGAGATGGGGTACGCGCCGACCGCCGAGTCCGCCGAGGGCGATGTCCTGATCACCCGCGCGGGTGCCCGCCGCACCCCGCCCCGCACGGCCCCCGCCCCCGTGCCCGAGGGCCCCCCGGTTCCGGACGCCATCCTGCTCGGCGCGGCGGTACGGGCGATCCGCGCCGGGGACACGGCCGCCACGGTGGCCCGCAAGGACCCTGCCGACGCCCCCGACACCCCGGCCGGCTCCCTGCCCCGAACGGCCCCGGCCGAGACCCTCGCCACCGTCCAGGCCGCCGCGATGACCGGCTCGGCGCTCTGGATCGGCTACGTCAACGCGGACGGGGCGGCCAGCCAGCGCGTCATCGCCCCGGTCCGGGTCGAGGGCGGCTTCGTCACGGCGTACGACCACACGGCGGACGAGGTCCGCACGTACCCGCTGCACCGGATCACGGGCGTCGCCGAACTGGCCGACGGCCAGACGGTGTGACCCCCGGCGCATCCCCGCGGCCGCGGCGGTGTGCGCGAACCGGGGGTGGGCCGGCCGATGAAAGGGCACACTCTGTCGTGTCCACGATGCTGGGGGGGGGATGTCATGCGGCGCACCGAGGCGGCCAGGCAGCTGGGGGGATTCGTCCGCGAGCACCGTACCGACGGCGGCAGACGGCTGAGGCAGGCCGGAATCATGCTCGTCGTCGGAGCGGTGGGCACGGCTTTCGGGGTGCCGGTGGCCGTCGCGTCGGTCGGCACCACCGAGGGGGCGCCGAAGCTGGCCGGTCTGCTGCTCGGCGTCGGGGTGGTGGGGCTGGGCCTGGGAATCTGGCGGCTGGTCCAGGCGTTCCGCACCCGTGAGCAGTCCTTCGACATCCATGAGCGGGGGCTGACCCACCGCGTGGCGGGCACCGCCACCCTGATCCCGTGGCAGGACATCGCGTCCGTCGGCGCGCACGGCGAGGACGGCCGGCCCCTGGCCGAGGCCCGCGGCATGGGCTTCACCTGCGACATCACTCTGAACGAGGGACGCAGGATCCGCGTCGACACCTTCACCGAGGACGTCCGGCAACTGGCGCAGACCGCCCACCGCGCCGTGCACCTGGGTCAGCACCCCGAGGGGCGGGGCAGCCGCCGGGCGGACTGACCGGCGGACCGGCCCCGCACCCAGCGCTACCGCGCCCGCATGCGGCACACTGGATGTTTGGCCGTTACTGGCCGTCCCCGCAGCAGAAAGGGCCGCCGCGCGTGACCGGACCCCTCATCGTCCAGAGCGACAAAACACTGCTCCTGGAAGTCGACCACGAGCAGGCCGACGCCTGCCGTCGTGCGATCGCGCCCTTCGCCGAGCTGGAGCGGGCGCCCGAGCACATCCACACCTACCGGCTGACCCCGCTCGGGCTGTGGAACGCCCGCGCCGCCGGGCACGACGCCGAGCAGGTCGTCGACGCGCTCGTGCAGTACTCGCGCTATCCCGTTCCGCACGCGCTGCTCGTCGACATCGCAGAGACGATGGCCAGGTACGGCCGCCTCACGCTCTCCAAGGACCCGGTCCACGGTCTGGTACTGACCTCCACCGACCGGCCCGTGCTGGAGGAGATCCTCCGGTCGAAGAAGGTCCAGCCGCTGGTCGGGGCGCGCATCGACCCGGACACCGTGGCCGTGCATCCCTCGGAGCGCGGGCAGGTCAAGCAGATGCTGCTGAAGCTGGGCTGGCCGGCGGAGGACCTCGCCGGGTACGTCGACGGCGAGGCGCACCCCATCGAACTGGCCGAGGACGGCTGGGCGCTGCGGCCGTACCAGAAGCAGGCCGTCGAGGGCTTCTGGCACGGCGGTTCGGGTGTCGTCGTACTGCCCTGCGGTGCGGGGAAGACGCTGGTCGGGGCCGGTGCGATGGCACAGGCCAAGGCGACCACGCTGATCCTGGTGACGAACACCGTCTCGGCCCGGCAGTGGAAGCACGAGCTGGTGAAGCGGACCTCGCTGACCGAGGACGAGATCGGCGAGTACAGCGGTACGCGCAAGGAGATCCGGCCGGTCACCATCGCCACGTACCAGGTGCTGACGACCCGCCGCAAGGGCGTATACCCGCACCTGGAGCTGTTCGACTCCCGCGACTGGGGTCTGGTGATCTACGACGAGGTGCATCTGCTGCCCGCGCCCGTCTTCAAGTTCACCGCCGATCTGCAGGCCCGTCGGCGCCTCGGCCTCACCGCGACGCTGGTGCGTGAGGACGGCCGCGAGTCGGACGTCTTCTCGCTGATCGGGCCCAAGCGGTTCGACGCCCCATGGAAGGAGATCGAGGCGCAGGGCTACATCGCGCCCGCCGACTGTGTCGAGGTGCGAGTCAATCTGACGGACTCGGAGCGGCTCGCGTACGCGACCGCGGAGACCGAGGAGAAGTACCGGTTCTGTGCGACGACCGACACGAAGCGGAAGGTGACGGAGGCGCTGGTGCGCAAGCACCGGGGCGAGCAGACCCTCGTCATCGGGCAGTACATCGACCAGCTCGACGAGCTGGGTGAGCATCTGAACGCGCCGGTGATCAAGGGCGAGACGAGCAACGCCCAGCGCGAGAAGCTCTTCGACGCGTTCCGCGAGGGCGAGCTCAGCGTCCTTGTGGTGTCGAAGGTCGCGAACTTCTCCATCGACCTGCCGGAGGCGACCGTCGCCATTCAGGTGTCGGGGACGTTCGGCTCACGGCAGGAGGAGGCGCAGCGGCTCGGCCGGGTGCTGCGGCCGAAGGCCGACGGGCACGAGGCGCGGTTCTACTCGGTGGTCGCCCGCGACACGATCGACCAGGACTTCGCGGCGCATCGCCAGCGGTTCCTGGCCGAGCAGGGGTACGCGTACCGGATCGTGGACGCGGACGAGCTGCTGGCCGAGAGCTGAGGCGGGCCGGCCAATGGGGGGCGGCCTCAGTGCTCGCGGCGGTGGACGCCCGCCTCTTCCGCGTACTCGCCGAGGACGAGTACGCCGAACGCGGCGCGGGCGTAGACCTTGGCGACACGCAGGGCGTCGCCGACACGGTGGGTGTACGGGTGACCGTTGGCCGCGGTCGCGCCGTGCGCGGGGCCGGTCCTGCGGGGGTTCAAGGAAACGGTGCTCATGTAATCCATGGTCCTGCGCCCCGCCCGTGAAGGCATCGACCTGCGGACGGAGCCCCGGAGCGGTGCGCGTAGGTCTCCGGTCGCATGGCGTCCCCTACGGGATGGACCGGCTTCAAAACCGTTCGACCGTGACGAGGACGGTCGGTACAATCGCCGGTCTGCCCGCCTCCCGCACCGTGGTACCGGCCATCGCCGGCAGCCGGGGGAGCGCCGCCGACCGGACGGAAACCGGCCGACAGCGGTGCGTACACCTGCGTACGCACCCGTGATGGATCCCCGAGCGGACCGCATCGCCCCCGAGCCGTGAGTGGAGGCGAGGTGCGGTCCGCCGTCCTGCGTTGAAAAGCCGGAGGCAACACCGTGCCCGCGCACGAAAACGAAAGCGACACCACCACCGAACCCCTGGCTCGTGAACGCGCCCATCTCGCCGCGTCCCGCTCCGCGTTGCGCGCCATGCGCGAGGACGCCCAGGCCCTCGACATCCGCGATGTCACCGCGAACTGGGTCAACGCGGCCGTCCTGCAGTCCCAGATCGACGAGCGCATCAAGTCCCTCGCCGATCTCGCCCACACGCCGCTCTTCTTCGGCCGCCTGGACTATCTGCACCCGGTCGGTGCCGAGCAGGCCGAAGGCGCCGAGGGTGAGCAGTTCTACATCGGGCGCCGCCATGTCCATGACGCCGGCGGCGACCCGATGGTCATCGACTGGCGCGCACCCGTCTCGCAGCCGTTCTACCGGGCCTCGAAGAAGGACCCCCAGGACGTCGGCCAGCGCCGCCGCTTCGGCTACACCGGCGGTGAACTGACCGCGTACGAGGACGAGCACCTCACCGACCCCACCGAGGCGGCGCAGACCAGCAAGCTCCTCCAGGCGGAGATCGAGCGGCCGCGTGTCGGTCCGATGCGTGACATCGTCGCGACGATCCAGCCCGAGCAGGACGAGATCGTCCGTAGCGGTCTCGGCGGGACGGTCTGCGTCCAGGGAGGGCCCGGCACCGGTAAGACGGCCGTCGGCCTGCACCGTGTCGCGTACCTCCTCTACGCCCACCGGGAGCGCCTGGCCCGTACCGGCACGCTGGTCATCGGGCCGAACCGGTCCTTCCTCCACTACATCGAACAGGTGCTGCCGGCCCTCGGTGAGCTGGAGGTGAAGCAGGCGACCGTCGACGATCTGGTGACAGCGGACATCCAGGTGCGCGGCACGGACTCGGCAGCCGCCGCCGTCGTCAAGGGCGACGCCAGGATGGCCCAGGTGCTGCGGCGGGCGATCCGTTCGCATGTGACGCTGCCGACGGAGCCGGTGATGGTGGTGCGCGGTTCGCGCCGCTGGCGGGTGCCGACGTACGAGCTGGAGGAGATCGTCACCGAACTGCTGGCCCGCGACATGCGGTACGGGGCCGCCCATGAGGCGCTTCCGCAGCGCATCGCGCACTCCGTCCTGGTCCGGATGGAGGAGGCCGGCGAGGCGCCCGACGACCGGGTGCAGAACGCGGTGGCCCGTAACCCCGCCGTGAAGGCGGCCGTGAAGGCGATCTGGCCGGCCGTCGAACCGGCCAAGCTGGTGCTGCGGCTGCTCATCGACGCGGAGTTCCTGGCCGCGCACGCGAAGGGGCTGCTCACCGAGGACGAGCAGAAGACGATCCTGTGGACGCTGCCTGGATCCGGGAAGAGGGCGGTCCGCAGCGTGAAGTCCGCGAAGTGGTCGGTGGCGGACGCGGTGCTGATCGACGAGGCGAGCGATCTGGTGGCGCGTACGCACTCGCTCGGCCATGTCGTGCTCGACGAGGCGCAGGACCTGTCCCCCATGCAGTACCGGGCGGTGGGCCGCCGTTGCACGACGGGTTCGGCGACGGTCCTCGGTGACCTCGCGCAGGGTACGACGCCGTGGTCGACGGAGAGCTGGGCGCAGGCGCTGCACCACCTGGGCAAGTCGGACGCGGTGGTGGAGGAGCTGACGGCGGGCTTCCGTGTGCCGCGCGAGGTGATCGCGTACGCGTCACGGCTGCTGCCGGTGATCTCACCGGGGCTCGCGGCGGTGGAGTCGGTGCGTGAGTCGCCGGGTTCGCTGGAGGTACGGCAGGTGGGCGATCCGGCGGAGCTGGACGCGGCGGTGCTGGCGGCGTGCGAGGAGTCGCTGACGCGGGAGGGATCGATCGGGCTGATCGCGGCCGATGCGCGGATTCCGGCGCTGGCGGACGCGCTTGCCGCGGCGGGCCACTCGTATCTCTCCCCCGGTGAGGAGACGACCGCCGAGTCCCGGCTGACCCTGGTCCCGGCGTCGCTGGCCAAGGGCCTGGAGTACGACTACGTGGTACTGGACGAGCCGGCCGCGGTGGTGGACGGCGAGCCGGACGACCGCACGGGGCTGCGCCGGCTGTACGTGGCGCTGACGCGTGCGGTGTCGGGGCTGACGGTGGTGCATGCGGCGGGGATGCCGGACGAGCTGGTAGATCCAAGCCTCGCCGGCGTTTGAGGCGCGGGGGTCCGGGGGCACCGCCCCCCGGTACCGGTAGGGGCCGGTAGGGGCACCGGCCCGCCGCCCGCGGTCCCCGCGCCGCCCCCCCCCCCCCCCCCCCCCCACCCCCCCCCCCCCCCCCCCCCCCCCCC